>NZ_JBEZIB010000013.1:0-224833 GCF_040650855.1 Streptomyces sp. NPDC048606
CCACCCACCTGCCCGCGCCCCCCCCCGGCCCGCCGGGCGGGCCGGGTGTGTTCCCCCCCCCGCCCGCGCGCGGCCCGTACGGATCTTCCGTACGGGCCGCCTTCGCGCGGTGGTTCGTGCCGGAGCGCGGAACGAAGCGCGCGCCGTCACGAATCGAAGCACGTGGGGGCGCACGACCGGACGACGTGAGCTCTGTACGCGCCCCTGGCCGAACGGCCAAAATGCGCCTGCCGACGGCCTTTTGGCCGGAACGCCACGTACCCCGCCGTCAAGTCACCGGGAAGCAGGTCGGCTGCCGTGCTGCTGCGTTTGCCCACGTCCGTGTCCGAAGCACAGGAGTGCATGGCCGAGGGAGCGGTGCCGATAGGCGGCGCCACCCTGGTGTGGGCCACCTGGCAGCGGGACGGCTTCCCCGCCCAGGCCATGTCACTTCGCGATCTCCCCGAGGCCAACGGGATCGGGGCCGAGACCCTGGGCGCCGCCGTCGTGCTGAACCGCGTGGACGACCGGGTGCCCGAAGTGCTGCGCAAGGCCGCCGCCGGCGTGGGAACCGGAGCCGTGCGCCGCACGGCCACGGTCGGGGGCAACCTCGTCGGCAGCACGCTGCGTTGCCTGCTGCCCGCGGCGCTAGTCCTGGACGCCCGCGCCGTGATCCTCGAACCGGAGGGCGTCCACACCACCGACCTGGCCGAAGTCCTGGCCAAACGCCATCTGCTGCTGAGCCTGGGCTGGCGCACGCCGATCGCGAGCAACCACCACAAGGCGCCGGACGAGGCGGGCGGACCGCCACCCCTGGTCGTGGCGGCGGCCCTGCACCGCGAGGAGGGCGGACAGGGCGGACACCGGCGCCTGCGCGTGGCCGTCCGCGACGAGGGCGAGCTGTTCGGCGGCGGCGTCAGGTGCCACGCCACGGCCGAGGAGGATCTCCGCGCCCTGCGCGAAGGCCGTTTGGCCCGTCTCTCGGACACCGCCTGGGAAGTGGTCCGACGGCAGGTCACGGAGCTGCTGACGCCTCCCGCCGGCGGGCCGCGGACCGGACCGGGGACCGGGAGCGCCGGGTAGGGGGGCGGTTCGCGGGGGAGGGGGCCCACCTCTACGGGCGCGGTCGCCTCGGGGTCGGTGCGGTGCGTCGTGAGCGGCCCGCGCCGGCCCGGGGCGTTACGTCAGCTGCTTCCTCGGCCGGGGGCGGGCGTCCAGGAGCGCCCACCAGGCGTGGCCGTCGTGGTCGAGGTGGGTGCCGCAGGCGTCGACCGTGCGCAGGGCCACGACCTCCGGCGGGACCCGTCCCACCGTGCCCCCCTCGCCGACCCGGTGGTTCAACACCATGACGAGGATCTCGCCCTCCTGATCGGCGAGGTGGACGCTGACGCGCTTGCCGCCGGCCGCCACGGCCGTGTTGACCAGCCCGTGGACGGCCTTGAGGAAGTCGTGCTCGTCCAGCAGCGGACAACCCCACCCGGCGACGGCCAGCGCCGCCTGCCCGGCGGCCTTCCTCGCCGCCCACCGGTCCGCCCGGAACGCCCACACCCTCGCCCGCCGGCTCGTCACCACCAGCCGGGGAGGCACCCCGGTGGCCGACGTCGGCCCCGCCGCCGTCGTGGGGCAACTCGGCGGAACCTCGGGACCCTTGGCTTCCACGACCTCGCTCATACCCCACCACGCTACGCCGCTTCACCACCGCCCCGCACCGGTGTCGACCACAGTGGTCCGCCGCGCACCCGTGCGAAGGGTGCCCGCGCGGCGCCCGGGGCGCCGCGCGGGCACCCCGCCTCCCCGTCCCGTGTCCGCATGCCGGTCCCGTCGTACGCGAACGCGGGCGGATCGTCATGATGGGCCCATGATGCACAGCGACGACGACCAGCACACCGACTCGCCGGCGATAGCCCTGCTCAAGGAGGTCGGAGCGGAGACGACCAAGCACTCCGGCGGCACCCTCCTGGCCCACCTCCTGCGCGTCGAGGCACTGCTCGCCGCGTGGGGTGCGCGGCCCGCACTGCGGACCGCGGCGCTGTGCCACGCCTTTTACGGCACCGACGGACTGCCGCTGGCGCTCCTGGAGCTGTCCGAGCGCGACCGCCTCGTCGAGGCGATCGGTGCGGAGGCGGAGGAGCTCGTGTACTTCTACGCCAGCTGCGACCGCGCGGCCTCCTACCCCACCCTCGCCGCACCGGACGGGGAGCCGGTGACCTTCCGGGACCGCTTCACCGGCGAGGAGTTCACGCCGTCCGCGCAGCGGCGTCGCGACTTCGCCGAGCTGACCGTGGCCAACGAACTGGACCTGGCCAAGGTGAACGAGTCCTTCCGCGAGCGCAACGGGGCGGGCCTGCTGGAGCTGTTCACGCGCTGGGCGCCCCTGCTGTCGGAGGCGACCCGCCGCGAGGTGACCGAGGTCCTCGGCTGACGGCCCGATCCGTGCCCCGGGGAACCGGACCCGGAGCGCCTCGCGGGTCGACGGGGCTGCCCGGCACGGGGTTGTCAGTGGCGCGGGCCATGATCGCCGCATGGACGAGACAGAACGTTTCGACGCGGACGCGGACACGGGCGCAGACGGAGACGCGGACGGGGCCGGCGCCCGTGCCCTGCGCGACATCGCGTACCGCCATCTCGACGAGGCGGCGGCCCGGCGGTGGGGTGCGCTGGTGCGGCCCTCCGTGTGGCTCGCCTCCGAGGAGGAGTCGTGGGGCGCGCGAGGAGAGCCGACGGTGGCCCGCCTGGGCGGGCGGCCCCCACTGTCCGCGGACGTGCCGTGGCCGGCGGACCGCGACGGCGCGCCGATGGCCTTCGTCGCCGCCGTGGACTGCGGGGCGGTGGTGCGCGCCGGCGGGCTCGACCTCCCGTTGCCCTCGCAGGGCGTTCTCGCCTTCTTCGCCTCGACGCCCTTCGCGGAAGACGGCGCGGAGGGCTCCCGCGCGGGTCGGTGCCCGGGCCGGGTCCTCCACCTCCCCGCCGGGACGCTCGACACGGAGCACCCGGCCCCGCCCGCCGTACCCGTGTTTCCTCGTGTCCCCCTGACCGCGTGTCGTGAGCCGAGCGCGCCGTTTCCCGACCATCCGCGCGTCCGAGCGGCCTTCGGCCTGCACACGGCCGAGGAGTTCCACGACCACCCGCTGAACGACCAGTCCTTCGTCGACGAACTCGCCGAGTACGGACACCGCTTCGAGAACCGGATCGGCGGCTACCCGGCGGCCTCGGCCACCGCCGCGTACGAGGCCGGTGCGGGGCCCGCGGCGCACCCGGCGGGAGGCCACCCGCGACAGCCCGGCGTAGAGGAGACCGACGGGGCGGCGCGGTGGGTCGCGCTCGCGCAGTTCCAACGCGACCCCGCGGGCGGCATGTTGGTCGCGCCGCAGCCGGGCGGGACGCGCACCGCCCGCCGGGGCGTGCTGCTCTGGCTGATCCGCCCCGAGGACCTCGCCCGGCGGGCCTTCGAGGAGGCCGTCCTGTTCCGCGCCCCGTGAACGGGACGCACCGCCCCGCCGCGTGCCCGCCCCCGGGTCGGCGTGCGCGCCGCCCCGGTCAGCGGGACCGGCCGCGGACCCTGATCCGCAGGTAGAGGTCGCCCGTCGAGCCGGACAGCGCGCCCGTGTCGCCCTTCCCCGGGACCCGGAGCCGGTCGCCCTGGCGCACCCCGCCCCGGACGGCCACCTTGACGGTCTCCTGCGCGGGGGCGACGCCGTGTCCGGAGCAGCCCGGGCAGGGCGTCGGGGTGACGGCGCCCAGTCCCAGGCAGCGCAGGCAGTGGTCGAGCCCGCGTACGTACCCGGCGCCGCGGCAGGGCTCGCAGCGGTACCAGGCCGCGGTGCGGCGGCGCTCCTCGGGGATGCCCGCGCCCCGGCACCGGCCGCAGGTGACCAGCCGGGTCGTGACGACCTCCCGTACCCCGCCGGCCAGGGCCCGGCGCGGCCACAGCGTCAGCGTCTGTTGCGTGTCCGCGCCGGGGCGGGCCGGGTTCGGCGGGCGCAGTTCCAGGAACCGGCGCCGGGAGCGCAGCGCCCGGCGGTACTCCGGTCCGTCCTCCACGGTCGTGTCGGCCGTGGAGGCGCTGATCCCCCGGAAGGTGACGGTCAGGTAGAGGTCGCCGGGCAGTCCGCCCCGTCGGCCGGGCTCGCCCTTGCCGGTCAGGCGCAGACGCTGGTTCTCCCGCAGCCCGGCCGGCACGCGGACGTCCAGGGTGGCCGGGACCCGCCCGACGTCGCAGGCCGGGCAGGGCGTCGCGGGCAGGGCCGTGCGCCCGCGGCAGCCCTGGCACACGCCCCGGCTGCCGTACCGGAAGCCGGTGAGGCAGCCCGCCGGACAGCGCCGACCCGGGCCGCTGCCCGGAGCGGCGCCGGTGCCCCCGCAGTCGAAGCACGGCTGGTCGGTGGTCATCCGGGTGACGGTGCCGCGGGCGGCCTCGTCGAGGCCGAGCGGCAACAGGAGCGTACGGTCCGGCCCGCGTTCGGGTCCGACGTCCGCGGTCCCGGGGGAGAGGTGACGGCCCAGCGCCCGCTCCCGCCACAGCGCCCGCCGGTCCGGGCGGGACAGCCCCGTGGGGGTGCTGGGCTGGAGGGCGAACAGCCTGCGCGGCGGCCGTACGGGCGCCTCCTCACCCGTGCCCGCGGGCGTGTCCCGGTCCCCCGGGCGCACCCGGGTCCAGGGGCGGGTGCGGGAGGCGCCGCCCGCACCGGCCCGGGGGTCGAACCGGGTCCTCGTCGACTCCCGCGAGAGCCGCTCCCCGGCCGTTTCCGCGTCCCGGTCCTCGGCCGCCAGCCGCTGGATGCGTTGGATGCGCCCGACGATGTCGCCCGCGATGTCGCGCGGCAACCACGGCTCCCCGACGGGGACGGTCACGTCGTTCGGCCCCGCCGTCCCGGCCGGACCGCCGCGCCGGTCGTCGATGCGCCGCAGCAGCTCGGACAGCGGCGGGCGCGCCTCCGGCGTGGCGTCGAGGCAGGCGCTCACCAGCGCCCTGCGGTGCGGGTCGAGCCCGTCGAGCAGGGGGGTGGAATTTACGGTGCTCGCCCCGTACGCGTGCCGGCCGGTGCCGGCGTACGCGAGGACGGCGCCCAGCGCGAAGACGTCCGAGGCGGCCACCGCCTCGTGGCCGAGCTGCCGTTCCGGCGCCATGTAGCGCAGCGTGCCGATGGCGCCGCCCCGGGTCAGGCCCGTTTCGTCGGCGGTGCGGGCGATCCCGAAGTCGATCAGCCAGGGCCGGGTCTGGTCCAGCAGGACGTTGGCGGGGGTGAGGTCGCGGTGGAGCACCCCGACCTGGTGGACCCCGAGCAGGGCCTCGGTCAGGCCCCGGGCCAGCAGCCACCAGCTGTACCCGGGCAGGGGTCCGTGCGCGGCCACGGCCTGCCCGAGGTCCGGGCCGGCGACGTACGCCACGGCCAGCCAGGGCACCTCGGCGTGGGGGTCGGCGGCCAGGATGGGCACCACGCCGGGGCCGCGCACCTTCCACGCGGCCCGTACCTCGCGGGCGAACCGTTCACGGTGCACCCGGTCGCCCGCGAGCGCGGGATGCACCATCTTGACGGCGAGGTGGCGTCCGCCGTCGTCCCGCGCCAGGTAGACCCGCCCCATGCCGCCCGCGCCGAGTCGGCGTACCACCCGGTACCCGCCGACCTCCCGCGGATCGTCCGCCTCCAGGTCCTTCAACAGTCCCCCGCCCGCTCTCGTGCCCCGTGCCCGTGTCGCCCGCGCGTCGGCGGGTCCTCACACGGGTGCCAACTCTAGTTCCCGACGGCGGTGTGATGTCCGCCTGTTCGACAGCCCTGTCCAACGGCGCTTTTCGGCCAGACAATGGGGGGAAGGCCGGAAAGGACATCCATGACCATCGAACTCCCCGACGTCGCGCACCGCCCCGAGAGCCGGGCGGAGCAGACCGTCACGGCCCTCGACACCCGCGTGGACGCGGACTGGGCGCTCCACACGGCCGTCCACGGCGCGCACGACCTGATCGCCGAGAACCACGAACGGCGCGCCCGGGCCGTACACGCCGCCGCCATGGGGCTGGGACCGGCCGGCTGCGCGGCGTCCGCCGGGGTGTCCGAGGCGCTGCTGGCGAGCTGGCGTGCGAAGAGCCCGGTGTTCGACGCGGCCATGGCTTCGGCAACGGCGTTCGCGTCCGTGGAGAAGGTCGCCACGCCCGGCCGGCTCAGCGGCATGAGCCTGGGCCTCCTCCTCCAGGTGGTGGCCCGCGGTACGGCGATGGCCAAGGCGGTCGGTGTGGTGGGTCTCACGGCCGAGCAACTGCGGCGCCTGCGCGAGCGCAACCCGGACGTCGACCAGCTGGTCCGCGCGGCGATGGGGCAGTCGTTCTCCCGGCGGGCGGCGACCCGCGGCAAGCGCACGTCCCACTACCGGCTGATCGAGCGGCAGGCCGGCCGCGGCCGCCAGGGGTAGGCGCGACGCGACGCGCGCGGGGGTGGACCCGCGCGGTGGACGACGCGGTGGGCCGCACCCCCGGCGTCACGCCTGGACCTCGTACGCCGTCGCGCCGCGCGCGGCCGGCAGGGAAGACGGGGCCGACGGGGAGGACCGGGAGGCCGGGTGGGTCCCGTCGGCGCGCGTGCCCGCCGCGTGGAGCCGGAAGGAGCGGCGGTAGGCGGCGGGCGTGGTGTGCACCAGGGCCCGGAAGCGCCTGCGGAGGTTGGCCGCCGAGGACAGTCCGGTCCTGGCCGCGATCGTCTCGACGGCCAGATCCGTCTCCTCCAGGAGGGTCCGGGCCGCCATGACCCGCTGCCGGAGCAGCCAGTTGCCGGGGCTGGTGCCGAGCTGCTCGGCGAACCTCCGGGCGAGCGTGCGTGCGGAGACGGCCCCGACCGCGGCGAGGTCGTCGACGCCCAGCGGCTCGTGCAGACGCCGCGCGGCCCAGTCCAGTACGGGTGCCAGCGAGTCGGGGACGCGGTCGGAGAGGGGCGGCGTCGCGTACTGGGCCTGCCCGCCCTCGCGATGGGGCGGCATCACCATGTGCCGGGCGACCCGGTCGGCGTAGGCGGCGCCGTGGTCGGTACGGATCAGGTGCAGGCACAGGTCGACGCCCGCGGCCGTGCCCGCGCTCGTCGAGACGTCGCCCAGGTCGACGTAGAGCACGTCCGGCTCGACGCGGACCCCGGGATGACGGGCGGCGAGTTCGTCGGCCATGCGCCAGTGGGTGGTCGCCCGGCGGCCCTCCAGCAGCCCGGCCTCCGCGAGGAGGAAGGCGGCGGAGCACAGGGCGACGATGTGCGCACCGCGCTCGTGCGCCCGCCGCAGCGCGTCGACGACACGGGGCGGGGCGGCGCCCGCGCGCCCCACCCAACCGGGGACGACCACCGTCCGGGCACGCTCCAGGGCCGACAACCCGTGGGCCACCGCCATGTCGTAGCCCGCCAACGTCGGCAGGGGACCGGGCCGCTCCGCGCACACCTCGAACGTGTAACGGGCCGGCAGACCGGGGCGGTCCAGCCCGAACACCTCGGCGGCGCAGGCCAGTTCGAAGGTGGACTGCGGAGGCAGGAGGAGGCACACCACGTGGTGAAGGCTCATGGCAGGAAAGTACCCCTCCGCGTCAATCCGGACTCTGGGGCGAAGGGGGAACGGCCGCGAGCATGTTCTCCATGACCCGAGCAGCATCCGACGGCGTGCGGATCGTCCACGTCGAAGAGATCGAGGCGACCGAGGTCGCCCCCGGCATCGTCCGCAGGCCCCTGGCCGCCACCGCGTGGGCGCGCGGCTGGGTGTACGACTTCGCCCCGGGCGCGCGATGGCCCGAAGAGGACGTGCACGACACCGAGGAGCGCTACTACGTGGTGTCCGGCGAGTTCATCGACTGCGGCCGGCGCCTCCCGGCCGGCAGCTACGTCGTCTTCGCACCGGGCAGTACGCACCGCCCCCGCACGGAGACCGGGGCGCGCATGATCGGCATCACGATCCTCGGGTGACCGACCGGCGGCCCCCGGCCCACGCCCACCCGCCGCCCCGCACGCCCGTCCCCGCCCCCACCCCCCCCTGGCGAAAGGATCCTCCTCTCGTGTTCGGCACACTCCTGCTCATCGCCGTTCCCGCCCTGTCGTTCAGGCTGCTGGGCGCCTTCGGCGTCCGACGGTTCGCGACCTGGAGGGTGTCCGTCCTGCACGGCCTGGCGGTCATGCTGGTGTTCACGGCGAGCGCGCACTTCGTGCCCTCCGGCCCGCTCCCGATGCCCGGCCATCAGGACCTGGTCGCGATGGTTCCGCCGTTCGTGCCGTTCCCCCGCCTCGCGGTGTACGCGACGGGCGTCCTGGAACTCCTCGGCGCCGCCGGGCTCGTCCGGGAGGCCACCCGGCCGATGGCCGGGCTCGCCCTCGCCGTGCTGTTCGTCCTGCTGCTCCCGGCCAACGTCCACGCGGCGCTGGCGCACGTCCCGCCGGGCGGCGAGCCGGCGACGCCGCTGTGGTTCAGGGTTCCCGAGCAGGCGCTCTTCATCGGCGTCGCGCTGTGGGCCTATCTTCCGACCCGTTTCGCGGCAGACCGTCGACGGTCAGGCGGGCTCCCGGCGTAGGGGCGCGGGCGCGGGTTCCGGGCGCCGGATGAAGTCCGTGCGACCGACCCCCTTGCGCAATGGTCAAGAAGTGTTGACCATTGGGGGCATGCCAACCGATGATCTTCCCGAGACGTTTCACGTCACCACGGACGAGCAACTGCGCGCCGTCTCCAACCTCACCCGCCACCGGATCATGGCCGTGCTCCGCTTCGAGCCCGCGACCATCACCCAGATCGCCGAACGCGTGGGCCTCGCCAAGGGCAGTTCCAGCTACCACGTGCGGCTGCTGGAGCGGGCCGGACTGGTGAAGGTCGTCCGCACGCGGAAGGTCCGGGGGGTCACCGAGCGGTACTACGCCATGGCCGCGCGGTCGATCGAGCTGCCGGACCCGGGCGAGGGCGGCCCGGACGTCCTGATGCGGCACGCGGTCGCCGACCTGGAGGCATCACCCGCGCGGGCCGAACGGCACGTGCGCATGGCGCACCTGCGGCTCACCGACGAGCAGTTCGCGGAGCTGGGGGCGCGCCTGGAGGCCCTCGCGGACGAGTACCGCGCACTGTCCGACCCCGCGCTGGCGGACGCGTCGCTCGTGTTCGCGCTGTTCCACCCCGCGACGGGCGACGACGCCGAAGGGGAGGCCAAGTGACCCGAGACCCGAAGAAGAAGATGCCGGCCGGGTTCGGCCGACTGTGGACGGCGCAGACGGTGTCCTCCCTCGGAGACGGGGTGACCCACGCCGCGCTGCCGCTGATCGCGCTGACGCTCACGCGCGACCCGATGGCACTCGCCGTCGTCGCGGCCGCCGGAACGCTGCCGTGGCTGATCTTCGGGGTGATCGGCGGCGCGCTGGTGGACCGCTGGGACCGTCGGCGCACGATGTGGGTCGCGGACGCGGCGCGCGCGGCGCTGCTCGTCATACCGGTGGGGGCTGCCGCGCTCGACGCGCTGAGCGTCCCCCTGCTCGCGGCCGTCGCCTTCCTCCTCGGCCTCGGCGGCCTCTTCTTCGACACGGCCGCCACGGCCTACCTCCCGGACCTGCTCGGCCGCGACCCCGCGCTCCTGGAACGCGCCAACTCCCGCCTGCGCGGCACCCAGACCGCCGCCTCCGGCTTCGCCGGGCCGCCCGCGGGCAGTGCGCTGCTCGCGCTCGGGCGGGCGGTCCCCCTGCTCGCCGACGCGGTGTCGTTCGCGCTCTCCGCCCTGCTCGTACGGTCGCTGCCCGCAGCCCCCCGACCCGTGCCGCAGGCCCGCGAGTCGCTGCTGCGACAGGCGCGCGCCGGCGCCTCGTACGTGTTCCGCGACCGGCTGTTGCTCGGCCTCGCGCTGCGTCCGGCGGTCGGCAACGTCGCCTTCCTCGCCGTGGAGACCGTCCTCGCGCTCTTCGCCCACGAGCGGCTCGGCGTCGGCGCCCTCGGCTTCGGCCTGCTCCTCACCGCGGAGGCCACCGGCGGCCTGCTCGGCGCGGGCATCGCCTCCTTCCTCGGCCGACGCCTCGGCACCGGCACCGCGCTGACCTGCACGGCCGCGATCGAGGGACTCGCCATCCTGGGCCTCGCCGCCGCCCCCGACGCGTACGTCGCCGGCCTCGCGCTCGCCGTCTGCGGCGCGGGCATGGGCGCCACGATGGTGCTCGCCCCCTCCCTGCGCCAGGCGATCGTCCCCGCCCACCTGATGGGCCGGGTCGCCTCGACCTCCCGCATGCTCTCCATGTGCGCCGCCCCGTTCGGCGCCTTCCTCGGCGGCTGGTTGGCCACCGCCCACGACGTGCGCACCCCGCTCTACGCCGCTGCCGGGCTCCTCCTCGCCATGACCGCCGTCACCGCGACGATGACCGGCAACCGCCGGGTGGAGGCGGCGCTGCGCGCCGCCGCCCCGGAGCCTGCGGATCCCGTCCGGGAACGTGTCGCCGAGGGCGCCGAGGGCGCCGGGGTCGTCGCCGGTCCTCGCGTCAGTGCGACGGCGGGGGAGGGCTCTGCGTGAGGATCCGGGCCGCGGCGAACTCCTCGCGCCAGGCCTCCTCGGCCACTTCCAGGTAGCCGTACGCGTCCTCGCCGACCGGGATCCGCAGCGGAGTGGGACCCTCGGCCGCGACGATCCCCAGGACCCGCGCCGCGAAGTCCTCGGGGCGCCCGGTCTCCGGGTGGTCCGCGAGGCCCCGCGCGCCTTCGAGCATCTCGCGGTTGGTCACGTCGTAGGCCGGGATCCGCCGGTGGGCCTCCCGCATGGACGTGCCGTAGCGCGTGGCGAACATGCCCGGCTCGATCACCGTGACGCGGACGCCGTGCGGGGCGCCCTCCACGGCCAGGGCCTGGCTCATGCCCTCCAGCGCGTGCTTGCCGGCGACGTAGGCGGCCAGCCCCGGGAACGCCATGCGGCCCACCACGGAGGAGACGTTGACGATGTGCCCGTGGCCCTGCGCGCGCATCAGCGGCAGGACGAGGCGGGCGAGCCGCCACGGTCCCACCACCAGGGTCTCCAACTGGTCGCGCAACTCGGCGTCCGACACCTCCTCGACGGCGCCGAACAGCCCGACGCCCGCGTTGTTCACGAGGACGTCGATGCCGCCGAGGCGGTCGGCGGCGAACCGTACGGCCTCCTCGCAGGAGGCGGCGTCGCGCAGTTCGAGCGGGATCGGCACGATCCGGCCCGGCCAGGAGGCGGCGAGGTCCTCCAGAGCGGCGGTCTTGCGCGCGGTGACCGCCAGTTCGTCCCCGGCCCGCGCCGCGGCCGTGGCCAGGGCGTGGCCGAGCCCCGAGGAGCATCCCGTGATCAGCCAGCGTCGTCCCATCGTTCCCCCGTGACCGTCGAGCCGCTTCGGATGTGGTGGTGACGGTCATGGTCGAGGTGCGAGGGCGCGCGGTCATCACCTCGCGCGGGGGCGTGCGGAGGCGCGCGGGCGCACACGTGCGAGCATGCCGCGCGCCCCACGCGTGCCGAGGCCCCGGCCCGGCCGCCCTCAGACGGCTTCGGTGGCGAAGAGTTCCAGGTGGGAGCAGTGCGGGCAGCGGTAGGCCTCGATGCGGCGCCGGGGTCGACCCAGCCGCTTGGCACCCCCGAACAGGCCGCGCTCCAGGGGCCCGGCGATCCAGCGGGCGTACCCCCGAGCCCCCTCGCCGGCGTCCTCGACGAATCCCGGCTCCAGGCCGACACCACCGCAGTACGTACATCTCATCGCGTCCACCGGGCGAGTCTACGAACCGTCCCGCCGCCCACCCCGAAGAGGGCCGGGCGCGCGGACCCGGCGGCCGCCCGCTGAGCGGGCACCGGCCGGAGTGCGCGACGGAAATGGCCGGCATGCGCATGACGTGTCGGTGAATTCCGGGGCTACGTTCTTAGGGCTCCGGAGGGGCGGCCGTCCGAACGCACGCGCCACGGACGGGCGGTGACGGCGTCTCCGGTGCCCCGGCTCCGTCGAGGCGCCGGGTCCCCCACACCATGAAGGAAGACGACCATGACCCTGGGCACCTGGCTGAGAGTCGGAACCTCCGCCGCCGCGCTGGTCCTCGCGGCGGCCACCGCCGCGACCGCGGCACCCGCACCCGCACCCGCACCGGCGGACACCAACGCGGCGGTCGTGACGCTCCGTTACGACGACAGCCGTGCCGTCGGCTGGGAAGCGGCCGTCACGGCCGGCGTCGCCACCTGGAACGCGAACGTCGGCAACGTACGGCTGGTGAAGGCCGCCCCCGGCGTCCGGGCCGAGATCGTCATCGTGGCCACCACCGGCTGGCCGCAGGCCACCCTCGGCCCGGTCCGTCCGGGCCGACAGGTGCGGGTCGAACTCGGCTCGCAGGCCGTGAGCCAGGGGTACGACAAGACCCGCATCGCCGCGCACGAGCTGGGCCACAGCCTGGGCCTCCCGGACACCAAGCCCGGGCCGTGCTCGCAGCTGATGTCCGGATCCAGCGCGGGGACGGCCTGCACCAACGCGGTGCCCAACGCGACCGAGCGATCTCGTGTGCAGAACGCGTACGCGAACGGCCTCGCCGCGATCGTGCCGATGGACGGCAGGGTGCTCGTCGACGCCCCCTGACCGGCGGCGTCGTCCGCGTCGGCCGCCGGGCCGGCGCGGGGCCCGGCCGGGGCGTGACTCCCGGAGGGCGCCCGCGCCGGCCCACCGCCGCGCCCGAACGGCGGGTCGAAACCGTGTGCGCGGACCGGCGTGCCGTAGTACTCCTGGGGGAGTCCCACAGGTGCCCCCCACTCGATCGGAGTCGTCGGATGGCCGTACGCCGTGTCGTGCCCAACGTTCAGTCGCAGGCGGTGCGGGAGAGCCGGGAGTTCTACGGCCTGCTGGGGTTCGAGGAGGTCATGAACCACGGCTGGATCATGACCCTCGCCTCGCCCTCCCATCCGGCGGCGCAGATCAGCTTCATGACCGCCGACCTGACCGCGCCGGTCGCACCGGACCTGAGCGTGGAGGTGGACGACGTGGACGCGGCCTACGCGCTCATGCGGGAACGGGGCGCCGAGATCGTCCACCCCCTGCGGGACGAGGAGTGGGGGGTCCGACGCTTCTTCGTCCGAGACCCCAGCGGCCGCGTCATCAACGTACTGTCCCACCGCTGACACCGGTCGGAAGCGTGGTTCGTGGCGGTCGGCGGGCGCATAATGCACCGCATGACTCAGTCGTCTCCTCACCGACACCACGCCCTCGACTACGTGGAACTGACGGTCACCGACCTCGAGCGGGCCAAGCGCTTCTACGCCGACGCGTTCGGCTGGGAGTTCAACGACTACGGGCCGGGCTACGCCGGCATCCGGGGTGCGCGGGACGAGGGCGCTGGGGAGGTGGGCGGTCTGTGCGCAGGACCCGAGGCGCGGGCGGGAGGACCGTTGGTGCTGCTCTACTCCTCGGACCTGGACGCGTCGGTCGAGGCGGTGCGGAAGGCGGGCGGTCGCGTCGTGAACGGGCCGTACGGGTTCCCCGGCGGGCGCCGGTTCCACTTCGCCGACCCGAGCGGGAACGAACTGGGCGTCTGGGCCGAAGCGTAGTTCCGTTCAGCCCCACGCCGGCAGGGCGGTGCGGGACAGGCCGGCTGCCCCGTCGCCGCCGCCCCGGGTGTACCCGCGCCGCGTCGTCGACGGGGTTTCGGGTCTACGCGCGGGCTCTGGTCAGGTGGTCGTGGCACGCTTCGACGGCGCGCGCGATGCGGTCGTCGTCCCCGGCCTCGTCCGACGCCAGGAGGGTGCCGGCCGTGTTCATCGCCTCCCAGAATTCCACCGTCCCGCGGCATCCCGCGCCGCGGGGACCGGAGTGCGCGAGGGACAGGAACGCCTCGGCCGGCTCGGCTTTCATGAACCGGCGCGACAGGCTCAACGCATGGCCGCCGCCCAGGCCGCCGGACGCCCTGACGGCGGCACTGAGCAGACGGCGGATCTCCTGGCCGCGTTCGTCCAGCGGGCGGGGGACGTCGAACGCCCCGACCAGTTCGAGGAGTTCCCCGCACGCCTCCTCCTCTCCCGCCTCGAAGTCCCGCAGGAACGCGTGGCGGCTCCGGGGGCCGAGCCGCCTGTCCACCTCCTCGGCACTCACGCCGAGCGCCAGGCAGACGGCCCGCGCCGCAGCCGGCCAGTCGGTCGACCGGGCGGCCAGCTCGGCGAAGACCGCGACGGGTGTGGCACCCGCCCGTAGCCCCTCGCCCGCCGCTTCCACCAACGCGTCGGTCACGCCCGTCACTTCGTCCGCCATGTTCCCTGCCCCCGTTCCCGTCGGAACCCGACCCTGGACCTTCGCCACCGCGCGTCGTCAGGGTCGGTCGGTGGGGCGCAGTTCGCGTTCGAGGGCGGACAGGGCGAACGCGTGCGCGGAGGTGTGCTGCCAGCGGGAGCGTCCGAACATCACGTCCTCGGCGAGCCCGCTCAGCATGGCCACGGCCCGGATGGTGAACCCGGGCAGGTCCACGTCGGCGAACTGCCCCAGGTCCCGGCCCTCGCGCACGATGGCCTCCAGGCGCTCGTCCCAGCCGTCCAGGAGCTCGGTGAGGACCTGGCGGCCCGCCTCGTCGTGGCGCTGGGCCAGGACCTGCGTCCACAGGGCGTAGCGTTCGTCGCCCTGGTGGCGGGGCAGGTAGGAGCGGACGAACAGGTCCAGCTTCTCGGCGGGGGAAGAGGCCTGCTCGGCGGCCTCCTGGAGCCGGCTCCACAGGTCCGCCTGGCTCCACGCGAGGACTTCCAGCAGCAGCCGGTCCTTCTTGCCGAAGTGGTAGTGGATGTGCCCGGTGCTCATCCCGGCCCGCTCGGCGATGTCCGACATCCGCAGGGCCGCCGCGCCCTTCTCGGCTATGACGCTGACGGCGGCCCGCATCGCCCGACCCCGCGCCTCGTCCCCGCTGGGCTGGCGCTTCCTGTCGATCGGCGTCGGGGCCGCGGAGCGCGAGGGCCCGGTCTCTGACGTCGCCATGAGCTCACTTTCGGTAACGGGATCCAGGCTCCAAGTCTAGGTTCCGAAAATCTAGATTCTTGACCTAGACTGAAAATCAAGTCAGCCTGATGGAGAAGGCGCCGCCCCTCGGTCGCCCCTCGGCCGGCCTGACGCCCCACGGCTCGCCCGTCCGACCCGACCACCCTGGAGACACCCGCATGACGCGTGGATTCGATGTAGTGGAGACCTGTATCGCCGACCTGCGCGCGGCGCTGGAGAAGGGCGAGACCACCGCCGTCGGGCTGCTCGACGCCTATCTCGCGCGGATCGACGCCTACGACCGGCCCGGCACCGACACCGCCCTGAACGCGATGGTCGTGATGAACCCGGACGCCCGCGCGGAAGCCGAGGCCTCCGACGCACGCCGCGCGCGCGGCGAGACGCTCGGCCCGCTGGACGGCATCCCCTACACCGCCAAGGACAGCTACCTCGCCAAGGGCCTCACCGCCGCGTCCGGCTCCCCGGCCTTCGAGCACCTTGTCGCCCAGCGCGACGCCTTCGCCATCGAACGGCTGCGCGCCGGCGGCGCCGTCCTCATCGGCCTGACCAACATGCCGCCCATGGCCAACGGCGGCATGCAGCGGGGCGTGTACGGCCGTGCGGAGAGCCCGTACAGCGCCGACTGGCTGACCAGCGCCTACGGCTCCGGCTCCTCCAACGGCTCCGGCACGGCGACCGCGGCGTCCTTCGGCGCCTTCGGCCTCGGCGAGGAGACCTGGTCCTCGGGCCGGGCCCCCGCCTCGAACAACGCGCTGTGCGCCTACACGCCCAGCCGCGGCGTGATCTCGGTCCGCGGCAACTGGCCGCTCGTACCGACCATGGACGTCGTCGTGCCGCACACCCGCACCATGGCCGACCTCCTCGAACTGCTCGACGTCCTCGTCGCCGACGACCCGCACACGCGCGGGGACCTGTGGCGCGCCCAGCCGTGGGTGGCGCTGCCCGCACCCTCGCAGGTGCGCCCCGCCTCCTACCCGGCCCTCGCGCCCGCCGGCGCCGAGGCCGCGTCCGGCGCGCTCGCCGGCAAGCGCGTCGGCGTACCCCGGATGTACATCAACGCCGACCCCGACGCCGGAACCAACCCCGACGGTGGCATCGGCGGCCAGACCGGGCAGCGCATCGACACCCGCCCCTCGGTCATCACCCTGTGGGAAGCGGCGCGCCGCGACCTGGAGGCCGCCGGCGCCGAGGTCGTCGAGGTCGACTTCCCCGTCGTGTCGAACTACGAGGCCGACCGCCCCGGCGCCCCCTCGCTGCTCACCCGCGGACTCGTCAGCCGCGAGTACCTCACCTTCGAGATCGAGGACCTGTCCGCCTGGGCCTGGGACGACTTCCTGCGCGCCAACGGCGACCCGGCCCTCTCCACCCTGGCCGAGGTCGACGGCACCCGCATCTGGCCCAAGGAGGAGGGCGAGCTGCCCGACCGCTACGACGGCTTCGACGACACCATCGGCGACTACCCGCGCTTCGTGCGCGAGCGCCCCTACGCCTCCCTCACCGACATGCCGCGGCTGGAAGAGGGGCTGCGCGGGCTGGAGGAGACCCGCCGGGTCGACCTGGAGCTGTGGATGGACGGGCTGGGCCTGGACGCGGTCGTCTTCCCCGCGGTCGCCGACGTCGGCCCCGCCGACATGCACGTCAGCGAGGCGTCCGCCGACCTCGGCTGGCGCAACGGCGTCTGGGTCGCCAACGGCAACCTCGTCCCCCGCCACCTCGGCATCCCGACCGTGACCGTACCGATGGGCACCATGGCGGACATCGGCATGCCCGTCGGGCTGACCTTCGCGGGCCGCGCCTACGACGACAACGCCCTGCTGTCCCTGGCCGCCGCCTTCGAGAAGACCGGCAGCCGACGCACGGTGCCGCCGCGCACGCCGCGTCTGTCGGGGGAGTGAGTCGACCGGAGCCGTCCGGCCGCCGTTCGGCACGGTGGTCGGACGGCTCCGGAGCGACCGGCGCGTCGACCACGCGCCGGTGCGTCGACCACGCGGCGGTCGGGGCCCGTCAGACGCGGCCGACCGGGACGGAGGGCCGCTTGATCTCCTCCGGGTACGCCGTGTGTCGCACGGCCTCCTCGTAGGTGACGGCGCCCGCCGCGACGAGGGCGTTGATGCCCGCTTCGAGGGTGTGCATGCCGTCACGGTGGCCGGTCGAGACCACGTTGCGGATCTGGCGGGTCTTGCCCTCGCGGATCAGGTTGCGGATCGCCGACGTGCCCACCAGGACCTCGAAGGCGGCCACCCGGCCCCCGCCGATCCGGGGGATCAGCGTCTGGTTGAGGATGCCGACCAGGGTGTGCGCCAGTTGCAGCCTGATCTGCGGCTGCTGCCCGGCCGGGAACACGTCGACGATGCGGTCCAGGGTCTGCGACGCGTCGTTGGTGTGCAGGGTGGCGAAGACCAGGTGCCCGGTCTCGGCGATCGTCAGGGCCGCCGAGATGCTCTCCGGGTCGCGCATCTCGCCGAGGAGCAGGACGTCGGGGTCCTCGCGCAGCGCGGCGCGCAGCGCGGCGGGGAAGGAGTCGGTGTCCGTGCCGACCTCGCGCTGGTTGACCGCCGAGCGCTTGTGCCGGTGCAGGTACTCGATCGGGTCCTCGATGGTGAGGATGTGCACCGACCGGTGCGTGTTGACGTGGTCGAGGAGCGCCGCCAGGCTCGTCGACTTCCCCGACCCGGTCGGCCCGGTGACCAGGACGAATCCTCGCGGCAGGCCCGCCCACCCGGTGACGACCGGAGGGAGCCCGAGCCGCTCGGACGACGGTACGTCGAACGGGATGATCCGCAGCGCCAGCGCGGAGGCGCCGCGCTGCACGAAGGCGTTCCCGCGCAACCTGGCCCGCTCCCCCCAGCTGAACGCGAAGTCGACCTGCTTCTCCCGGCGGAACCGCCGCGTGAGCTCCTCGCCCAGGACCCCGGTCACCAGGCGGTCGGCCTCCCGATCGCTCAGCGCGGCCCCGTCGACCGGTCGCAGGGCGCCGTCGACGCGCAGGAACGGCGCCGATCCGGTGGTGAGGAGGAGGTCGCTGCCGCCCCGCTCCAGGAGTTCGTCGAGCAGGTGGTCGATGATCGCGGCGCTCGGCCCGGACACGGTGGTCTCCAAGGGGGTGGTGTGCGTGCTCATGGCAGGACCGTCCACTGTCTGACGGTCGCGATGCGGCCGTCGAAGGACACGGCGGCCTTCAGGAGGGGGCCGGACAGCAGGTCGATCCGGGTACCGCCGAGGTGCGCGGTCGCGCCGCCGCTGCCGGCGGTGACGGTGTGGGTCACGGTCAGCCCGGCCAGGCGGGAGGCGTCGGTCAGCCCGCAGGCAGTCAGGTCGATCCGGTCGGTGACCGGGCCGCCCGCTCCGGGACGGACCGGTACGTCCAGCTCCCTGCCGGCGCCGGCGCAGGTGCTGCCGGGGAAGTCGACGGACAGCTTCACCGACCGGACGTCGCCGTCCTCGTGGTGCGCGACCTGGAGGACGGCGTGGTCGAGCGGCCCGGTCGCGGCCGGCTTCGGCGCCGGTGCGGCCGGCTGTGCGTAGGAGCCCAGGGTGAGGGAGGCCAGGCCACCGCCGGGGACGGTGGCCTCCGTGACGTCGACGGGCGCGCCGGTCGCCGGGGCCTCGAACCCGGCGATCGCGGTCACCGACGCCGGCTGTGCGGTCACGGCCGGATAGGTCGTGAACAGCACCGGTTCCGGGGGGATCCCGATCACCGGGCGGAGGTACCCGGGGGCCGCCCTGATGCCGAGGGCGATGGTCCGGGCGATGATGCCGCGGGTGACGACCTGGGAGTCGACCCCGCTCATCGACAGGTCGACGGCGGCCGTCGGCGCGTAGACGGTGCCGTTGACCACCAGGCGGCTGCGGGCGCCGGCCGTGTCGGCGTCGTCGGTCGACTTCAGCACCGGGCAACCGTCGCCGGAGGCCGGACAACCGGACAGGGCCCTGATGGACGGGGCGCGGAAGACGATGTCGAGTTCGACGCCGTCGAGCCGGACGGCGGCCTCGCCGCTGCCCGCGCCCAGCCTCGCCGCGTAGTCGACCGCGAGCGCGGACAACTGGTCGGCCTTCGTGATCCCGCAGGCGCCCAGGTCGACGACGTCCACACCGAGGGCGCCGGGGTGGGCGTTCAGGGCGTGGTCCGCGTCGCAGGCGGCACCGGTTCCGGAGACGGCCAGCGTGGCCGCCACAGGCGCGGGCGGTGCGGGCGGCGTGGGAGCCCCGGGCGGCGCGGGTGGTCCCGGCTGTGCGGGTGGTTCCGTCGGCGCGGGCGGTGGCGGGGTGCCGGCGTCAGCCTGGTGCGCCACGCGCAGCACCACCTTGTCGATCACCGCGCCCGCCGGCAGGGACGGCAGGGCGAACGCGCCGAGCCGGATCGACGCCGTCGGGGCGGCCGTGGCGAGCCGCGCGGTCGAGGCGGTGGCGTCGAGCGTCCGCGCGTTCAGCGGGTCGAGGAACGCCGCGGTGGTGGGCGTCGCGGTGCTGGTCGCCGTGGTGGGCCGGACCGCGATCGGGGGCCGGTAGGCCAGTTCCAGCGTGACGCCGTCGAGCCGGGCGGCGGCCCCGGCGCTGCCGGCGCCGAGGGAGGCGGCGTAGTGCACGACCAGACCGGCCAGCTGCCCGGGGTCGGTCAGTCCGCAGCCGGCGACCAGGTCCAGGGTGTCGGTGCCCAGGGCGTCCCGGTGGGTGGCGAGGCGGTGCGGGCCGGCGCACGAGGGGGGCAGGGCGGGTCCGCTCAGGGTGACCGCGGCCGTCGGCGGCGCCCCGCCGGCCGCACCGGGATCGTCGCGGTGCGCGACGCGCAGCCGGGCCGCGTCCAGGACCGAGCCGGGAACCACCGCGGGGGTGTCGTACCCGCCGAGGGTGATGCCCGCGGTCGGCGTCGTGACCGGGTCGAGCGTGGCGCGGGCCGTGTCGGCGCCGTCGATGGCCCGGGCGTGGGCCGCGGGGAGGAACGTCGTCGACTCCGCGCTCGTCGCCGGCCGGGGCGCCGGCGGGTCGTGGACGACTTCGAGCCACATGCCGTCCAGGGAACCGGCGCCCGCGGCGCCGCCCTCCTTCAGGCCGGCGGCGTAGGTCGCGGTCAGGCCGGTCAGCGCGCCGGGGTCGTTGATGCCGCACGCCTTCAGGTCGACGCGGTCCTCGCCCGGGACGGCCCGCGCGGTGAGCGGCAGGCCGGTACAACGGCCGCCGCCGCCCGCGGGGGCGACGTCGACGGTGGGCGCCGCCGCGTCGCCGCTCTCCTGGTGGGCCACGCGCAACACCGCGGAGTGGATCGTCGAGCCCGGCGGCAAGGGAGGTTGGCCGAACCCGGCGAGGGTGATCGAAGCGGACGGGGCCGTCGACGTCAGGGCGGCGCCGGCCACCAGCGGTGTCGGCTGTTCGCCGATCTCCAGGGCGTTCCCGGGAGCGGTGCCGGAGGCGGCGAACCCGGTGGAGGCGCTCACGGCGGTCGGCTTGAACGTGGTCGGCGTGCGGTACGCCACCTCCAGCCAGACCCCGTCCAGGCGCGCCGTCGCGGCGCCGCCGCGGGCGTCCAGGGTGGCGGCGTAGGTCACGGTCAGGCCCGCGAGCCGAGCCGGGTCGGTGAGCCCGCACGCGCCCAGCAGGTCGATCGGGGGGTCGGTCGTGAGCGCCGTGTTCCGGGGCGCCTCGTCGGTGCGGCAGGTGTCCCCGCCGACGGCGGTGGTGACCCTCACCGCGCCCGGGGCGCTCAGATCGCCGGCCTCCTCGTGCCGGACGCGCAGCGTCGCACCGGTGACGACGGAACCGGGCGGCACCTGCGGGGTGAACCCGGCGAACTGCGTCGAGGCCGAGCGGCGGTGTGTCGGGTCCAAGGCGGCCTCGGCCGTGCAGGTCGCGGTGCCCGTCGGACGCGCGCACCCCGGCAGGGTCGGGCGTTCGCCGGCGGTCAGGGCGTGGCCCGGGTCGAGGAACCCGGTGTTCGCGACCACCGCCGTCGGCCGCAGGGTGTGGGACGGCTGCGGCGGCCGCATCCCGTACACCGCCACCTGCTGCGCGCCCGGGGTCACCGGGGCGCACAGTTCGACGTGTCCGCGGTCGACCCGGAATCGGCTCTCGCCGCCCATCACGACCTGGACGCCCTCGGGCCGCGTCCTGTCGCAACCGCCAGGGAGGGGGACGGTCGGGCGGGTGGCGGAGCCGGGATCCCATCCCGCCGGGGTGCCGCCGACGACGCTGACCGTGGGGTCGTCGACCGTCCAGAGCGCGGCGTCGCCGGTGGAGGCGAAGTCGAGGTAGTACAGCCCCGGCTGGAGCCAGACGACGACGCCGGGGCAGTCGCCGCCGGTGAGGCGGGTGAGGGCGCGGGCGTCGTCGTAGTGGCCGGGCCACAACCGCACCAGCCGGGAACCGGGGCCGGGGCAGGCGGGCGCCGTCCGCAGGACCGGGACGGCCGTGGCGGGCGGGGCGTGGTCGGGGTCGGCGCCCGCGACCTCGTCGGCGGGGGCCGGCGGGGTGTCGTCGGCGCAGCCGTGCGCGTAGGGGGCCTGGGTCGGCGGCAGCGGGGGCTGGGACACGGCGCGGGAGCAGGCTCCGACGGCGGACACGTCGCCCGACACGAGCATCGAGGCGCCGGCCTCGGTGGTGATGTCCGAGTGGGAGAAGACGCCGCCCTGCACCCGCACGCCGGGCGCGCTCACGGTGATGCCGTCCCGCTCCGACTTCCCCAGGCTGAGCAGCGCGTCCTGCGGTTGGGTCGCGCGGGTGCCCGCGGGCGAGGCGTTCTGGGGGTCGCAGTGGACGATCATCTGCCGGCCGTTGATCGGCGGGGCGGTGTAGTCGGCGCACGGGTTGCCCTGCGCGAAGTTCTTGATCGCGAGCTGCGTGGCACCGTCCGCGCCGTAGCCCCGCCGGCTCTGGTCGACGTACACGCTCGCGGCCTTCAGCCCCGTGGCGGCGAAGGACAGCACGGACACGGTGACGAGGCCGACGACGACGACGAAGGCCAGCGCGAGGACCAGAGCGGCGCCCTGCTCGTCGTCGCGCCGGCGGCGCGGACGCGGCCGGCCGGTCGGGTGCGCGCGGCCGGTCATGACGCGCTCGCTCGTCGGACGGCGGTGAGGGCCGTCGGGGCAGTGGCGGGTTCGCTCCGCACGGTCAGCGTTACCTCCATGGGCGAGGTGCACGAGGTCTCGGCACCGCAGGTCAAGGTCACCGGCCGGAACGACGCGGCGTCGTCGAACCGGCCGAGCGGCGTGGTGACGACGCCCGCGTCGGTGCACTTCACCCGGTTGAGGGCGCCGGTCGCCGGGTCGTAGGCGTAGACGACGTCGCTGCCGGGCGCGGCCAGGTGGACGATCACCTCGGCGACGCCGCATGCCGGGGCGGTCGTGACGGCGGTCGCGCCGTGCACGTCGCCGTAGAACCAGCGGCCCAGCGCGCCCACCGTGCCGGTGGCGGACATTCGCTGCTCGGTGTCGGCGGTGAAGCGCAGTCCGAGGACGATCGCCTTGGGCAGCAGGAGTCCGATGATGCCCAGGATGACGATCGTGACCAGCAACTCGGTCAGGGTGAAGCCCGACTCCGGTCCTCCGGCGGGCCGTCGGGTCGTCATGACGGCATCGACTCCCGCTTGACCACTTCGAGCGTCAGGTCCCCGATCGCGTGCGGTCCGGTCGAGCGCACGGTGAGCGTCACCTTCTGCACTCCGGTGTCGGCCGTCGGGCAGGACCGGACGAAGGCGCCCACGCCGTCCCAGTACTCGATCGTGACGGTCACGGTGTACCCGGTCGGCGGCGGCGCGGTCGCGTAACCAGCGGCGCAGGAGGCGTACGGCCGGCCGACGACCTCCTCGGCGGCGCTGCGGACGACCGAGTCGGCGGTGGTGACCTTCTGCTGCCTGACCGAGCCGATGATCGCGGTGCCGATGCCGCCGAAGACGGCCACGAAGGCGATGCCCATGAGCACCACGGCGACGAGGACCTCGATCAGCGTCTCGCCCTCCTCGCCACGGGGGAGGTGGGGGCGGGGCGTCGGGCCGGTCACTGGACCTCGACCTGGTTGTAGACGCCGTAGATCGCCGAGAGGAGGGCGACGGCCACGAACCCCACGACGACCCCGACCACGATCACGATGGCCGGCTCGAAGAGGCTGGTCAGCCGCTTGAGCTTGTGCTGGAGTTCCTTCTCGTAGAACTCGGAGACGTTGTCGAGCTGGTCGTCGAGGGTGCCCGTCTCCTCCCCCACGCGCATCATCTGGGTGACGGCTCCGGGGAACAGCCTGGTCCGGGCGATCGGCCCGGAGATGCCGCCGCCTTCGAGCATCTCCACCCCGGCCTTGCCGAGGGACCGTTCGTACACGAGGTTGTTGGCGCCCGAGCCGGCCAGGTCGAGCGCCTCGGGGATGGGCACACCGGCCTTGATCATCGAGGTCAGGATGCGGCAGAACCGTTCGATGACCATGTAGCGGACCACGTCGCCGAGCACCGGCATCGCCAGCAGGAACCGGTCGCGCAGGATCCGTCCCCGCTCGGTCCGCAGAGCGGCGATCACCGCCACGACGAGCACGACGAGCGCGCCGAGGATGACCGGGTACCAGACCGTGACGAAGTCGGTGAAGCCCAGCAGGATCCGCGTGGGCAGGGGCAGTTCGGCATTGAAGGACTCGAAGAACAGCTTGAAGCGGGGCAGCACGAAGACGACGAGGACGAGGATGACGGCGATGGCCAGGACCATCACCAGGCTCGGATAGGTCAGGGCGGAGCGGACGGTGCGCCGGCCCTCGACGTCCCGCTCGATGTAGCGCCCCAACTGGGCCATCACGACGTCGAGTTCACCGGTCGCCTCGGCCGAGCGGAGGACGGAGACGTAGAACGGCGGGAGCGCCTTCGTGTGGGTGGCCATCGCGCCGGCGAAGCTTTCGCCGAACCGCAGCGCGTCCATGACGTCGACGAGCAGCCTGGCCAGCTTCTTGTCCTTGGTCTCGGAGCGGATGATCTCCAGGGCGTCCAGGATGGGCACGCCGGCCTTGATGAAGGCGGCCATCTGGCGCGAGAAGTTGCTCAGTTCGACCAGGTCGACCTTCTCCGCGGTGAGCTCGAACCGGAGCAGGTCGCGGCCCGCGGCCGTGACCGATCGGACCTCGTAGCCCTGCCGGGTGAGGCTCTCGGTCACGCCCTCGACACTGGAGCCCGTGAGCGCGCCGGTGGCCCGTTTCCCGTCCGGGCCGACGGCGACGTACTTGAAGGTGGCCATGCCGATGCCCTCCTGGTTTCGGTGTCGTGGGTTCGTGTGTCGTGGCGCGCGGTGCCGCGCGGTGTCGCGCCGTTTCGCGCTACGCCACGTAGACGCCGGCCATGATCTCGGCGATGGTCGTGACGCCCTCCTCCACCAGACGGACGCCTCCGTCCAACAGGCTGTCCATGTGCTGCTCGCGGGCGGCCGCCCGCAGGTGGTTGACCGGTGCCTTCTCGACGAGCAGCCGCTTGACGGCGTCGCTCATCACGAGCAGTTCGAAGACGCCGATCCGTTCCTGGTAGCCGGTGCGCGAGCAGAAGTTGCAGCCCCGGCCCTGCCAGAACTCGATGTCGGTCGACCCGCCGGCCTTGGCGAAGAAGGCCAGTTCGTCCACGCCCGGCCGGTAGGGCTCGCGGCACTGGTCGCAGGTCCGCCGCACCAGGCGCTGGCTGACCACTCCGGAGACCGTGGAGGTGATGAGGAACGGTTCGATGCCCATGTCGGCGAACCGGTGCAGTGCGGAGCAGGCGTCGGCGGCGTGGATGGACGACAGGACGAAGTGGCCGGTGAGAGCGGACTCGACCGCGATCCGGGCCGTCTCGCCGTCCCGGATCTCGCCGACCAGGATCACGTCGGGGTCCTGTCGCAGGATCGAGCGCAGCCCGGTCGCGAAGGTGACGCCCGCCTGTTCGTTGATCTGGATCTGGTTGACCGACGGCACCACGTACTCCACCGGGTCCTCGATGGTGGTGATGTTGCGCTCGCTCTGGTTGAGCTCGCCGAGCGTGGCGTACAGGGTGGTCGTCTTGCCGCTGCCCGTCGGTCCGCCGCAGGCGACCATGCCGTAGGGGGAGCGCAGGAGGGAGGAGAACCGTTCGTAGGTCGCGGCGGGCATGCCGAGCTCGGCCAGCCGCAGCAGGGTGCGGTTGCTGTCGAGGAGCCGCAGCACCGCCTTCTCGCCCCAGATGGTGGGAGTGGTCGCGACCCGGATGTCGACCGACCTGCCGTCGATCTCGGTGGCGATCTGCCCGTCCTGCGGGCGTCGTCGGTCGACGATGTTCATATTGGCCATGATCTTGATCCGGCTGACCACGGCCGGGCCCATGTTCTCCGGCAGGCTCAGCACGTCGTGCAGTGCGCCGTCGATGCGGTAGCGGACCCGGACCCGGTCGCCGTGCGGTTCGATGTGGATGTCCGAGGCCCGGTCGCGCAGGCCCTGGGTCAGCATGAGGTTGACCAGGTGCACGACCGGCGCGTCCTCGCTGACCACCCGGGCCCCGGCGGCGGCGCTGCGGCCGGTCTCGGTCGCCTCGAAGGCCTCGACCAGACTGCTGACGCCGGTCAGCGCCCGATAGGCGTTGTCGATCGAGCGGCGGATGTCCGCGGGGGACGCGATCGCCCACCGCACCTCGTCCGGCGCGACCGCCCGGACGACCTCGTCGCGCACGCGCGGGTCGCCCGGGTCGCCCGCCGCGACCAGCAGCGTGCCCTCGGTCCGTCGTACCGCGACGACGCCCAGCGAGCGGGCCAAGGCCTCCGGCACCCGGGCCGCCGCCTCGGGGTCGGGTTCGCTCTGGCGCAGGTCGGCCACCGGGACGTCGAGCTGCACCGCCAGTGCCTCGATCAGCGACGGCTCGTCGACCATGCCGAGTTCGATCAGCAGGGCGCCGAGCCGCTTGCCGGACGCCGACTGCTGCAGGAGCGCCTCGTCGACCTGCGCCGAGGTGAGTCGACCGCGCCGCACCAGCAGTTCCCCGATGCGCGGGCCCCGGTGCTCCGCGGACGACGACGGCTCGGCTTCGGTGTTCTCGTCCCGGGCCGGCTCGCCCGCGGGGTCGGTGGCCGCGGCGCGGTTCCGGAAAAGCCGGCGGTTCGCCAAGGAACCCACCCCTTTCGCGCGTCCAGAGGGGCGGCCGATCGTCTGCCGCGAGCGCGTCACAGTACTGTCAGCCGCTGATTAGTCAGCCGGATACTACAGCACGGGGGTGGGGTGACCGTCCGGTGCGTCGCGGGTGCCTCCCGTCGGGGCCGCCCCTTGTGGGCCCGTTGTTCGCTCAGTAGTCTGCCGCTGATTACTCAGGCTGTTACTAGCAAGTGGCGCCGCCGAAGCGGTGGCCGTAGATGGAGAACGATGTCCACAAACCTGCAAGACACGTTGCGTCGGCACATGCGCGCCCGGAACGACCGGGACGACCGGACGGACCGGAACGGGACGACGGAAGCCGGCTTCACGCTGATCGAGCTCCTCGTCGTCATCGTGATCCTCGGCATCCTGTCCGCCGTCGTCGTCTTCTCCGTCCGCGGCATCAACGACAAGGGCCAGGGCTCGGCCTGCAGGACCGACAAGGTCACGATCCAGACCGCGCTGGAGGCGTACTACGCCAATCACGGCAAGTACACCGACGTCGGCACGCTGCAGAGCCAAGGGTTCCTCTCCACCCTCTCCAAATGGCACGAGGTCACCCTGTCCGATGGCGGCAAGGCGTCCAACGTCGTCCTGATACCCGGCGACGCGAACCCCTGCATCGGCGCCTGAACCCGGAGGGCCGCCGCCGGCCGGCGGCGGCCCGTGCCCGCGCCACGCCCCACACTTCCCACCCGACGTCCACCGATTCACGCGACAAGGCACGGTTACTCCCATGGCGCCCCTGTTCATCGTGTTCATCGGCCTCCTGGGGCTCGCCGTGGGCTCGTTCCTCAACGTCGCCATCTCCCGGGTACCCGAAGGCCGATCGGTCCTGCGGCCCCGCTCGGCCTGCCCGCGCTGCGCCACGCCGATCGCGCCCCGGGACAACGTTCCCGTCGTGTCCTGGCTCCTGCTGGCCGGACGCTGCCGCGCCTGCCGGGTCGCGATCCCCGCGCGCTACCCGCTCGTCGAAGCGCTCACCGCGCTCCTGTTCGCCGCCGAGGCGCTGGTCCTCGGCCCGTCGGAAACGCTCCCGGCCGCACTCGCCTTCACGGCCGGACTGATCGCCCTGGCCGCCTGCGACGCCGAACGCTTCCTGCTGCCCCGACGGCTGGTCTACCCGACCCTCGCCCTCACCGCCGGCTGTCTCCTCGCCGCCGCCGCGGCCACCGGTCAGTGGCATCGGCTCGGGGTGAGCGCGGCCTGCGGGGTGGGCGCCTTCGCCGTCTTCCTCGCCCTCCACCGGGCACGGCCGGCCTGGCTCGGATTCGGCGACGTGCGCCTGGCGGGCCTGCTCGGCACCGGGCTGGGATGGCCGGGCCCCTCGTACCCCGTCCTCGCGGTGCTGGCCGGCAGCTTCGTCGGGCTGCTGGTGGGCGTCGCGCTCATCGCCACGGGGCGAGCGACCCGACAAACCCGGCTCCCCTTCGGCCTGTTCCTCGCCGCCGGCGCCATCGCCACCCTCCTCGCGGGCGCGCCCGTCATCGACTGGTACGACGGTTTGAGCGACCCGTACGCGACGGGTGCGCCGCTCTCCACGATCCGCCGCTGACCCTCGCCACCCGGGGCCGGACGGCGGATCCGTCGTGCGGCCGTCCGCCGGACCCCTCGGTGTGTTCTCCCGGGATCCGGCGCCCGTACCGGCCTTTTTGCCTTCGGGCTCGGTCGGCATCGCAAATGCCACCGTCGATCCTTACCCTGTTCACCATGACGGAACCTGACCTGCCACTGGCCGAGTGGATCGTGCTCGCACTCCTCGCCGAACGACCCAGCCATGGCTTCGCCATCGCGACACTCACCGCGGAGGGCGCGGAGATCGGCGAGTTCTGGTACATCTCGCGCCCCATGGTCTACCGCTCGATCACGCGGCTGGTCGAGCGCGGACTCATCACGCCGGTCGGCTCCGAGGAAGGCAACCGGGGCCCGCAGCGCATGATCTACGCGGCCACCCGCCCGGCGAAGACGACGGTCGGCCGGTGGCTCGGCGAACCCGTGGCGGAACTGTTCGACGTCCGCGCCGAGCTCACGTGCAAGCTCCTGCTGCTCCAGCGTCGCGGTACCAGCCCGGCGCGCCTGGTCGAGCGTCAACGGGGCGTCATCGACGAGATCGAGGGGTCCCTCCGCGCCAAGCAGGACGCCGCCGAGGACCACATCGCCCGCGCGAGCTACGCCCTGCGCCTGGAGGACGTCCGCGCCGCGCGCCGGTTCCTCGACGCCGTCGACGTCGACGCGACGAAGCCCGCCGTCAAGACCGCCTGACGTCGCGTCCGCTCGCCGGGGTCGGGGTCGGGGTCGGGGCCGGGACCCGGACCGGCGCCGGCCGCCGGAACCACGACGACGGGCTCGGCGATCGCGTCCTCGCGATCGCCGAGCCCGCGGCGTACGTCAGCGGCTCATGCCCGGCCGCCTGAGTCGGTGCGTCGGCTACGGCACCTCGACGACCGTCTCGCAGGAGCCGCCCGACGCGATCGCGTCCGTGCCCGGGAGCGTCGGGCCGCCGTTCGCGTCACCGGCGCAGACGTCCGCGCCGCTGCCGCCGGAGAGGGTGTCGCTGTCGGCGCCGCCGACCACGGTGTCGTTGCCGTTGCCGCCGGAGAGCGCGTCGCCGCCGGCGCCGCCCTTGACGGTGTCGGTGCCGTCACCGCCGCTGATGGAGTCGTTGCCGTCACCGCCGTCGACGTGGTCGTTGCCGCTGCCGGCCGAAACGGCGTCGTTGCCGCCGAACGCGCAGATCGTGTCGTTGCCGCCGTTCCCGCTGACGGAGTCGTTCCCGTTGCCGGTCACGATGACGTCGGCGCCGTTCGTGCCGTTGACGATCCCGTTGCCGGTGATCGTGGCGGCGAGGCCGTTGCAGCCGGCCGACACGTTGACGGTCACGGTCGCGATGTTCGAATCGCCGGTCCCGTCGGTCGCCTTGTACGTGAAGCTGTCGCTCCCGACGTGGCCGCCTGCGGGCTGGTAGCCGAACGAGCCGTCCGGGTTGAGGGTGAGCGTGCCGTGCGCCGGTCCGGTGACGACCGAGGCCGTCAGCGCGTTGCCGTCGGGGTCCGTGTCGTTGCCGAGGACACCGGGGGCGGCGACGGAGAGCGCGGTGTCCGCCCCGATGTGGGTGTACGACTCGTTGGCGGCCGTCGGCGTCCGGTTCGTGGTGTTGAGCAGCACCGACGCGTCGTTGACGAACGTCGCCGATCCGTTCCCGTTGGCGGTGACGACATCGGGACGCCCGTCGCCGTCGAGGTCGGCCACCGCGGTGGCCTGCGGGTTGGTGCCGCCGTTCAGCCCGAAGGCGAGCGGGCTGCCGAACGCGCCGGCGCCGTTGCCCTCCAGTACGACGATCTGCTGCGTAGCGGAGCTGGAGGCGACCAGGTCGACGTGACCGTCGCCGTTCAGGTCGGCCACCGAGGCGGAGGTGAGGTTCGCCCCCGCCGACAGGAGGCTCGCGGTGCCGAACCCGCCCGCGCCGTCGCCGAGCAGGACGGCGATCCGACCCGGCGTTCCGGGTGCCACGAGGACGGCGTCCTGCTTGCCGTCCCCGTTGACGTCGGCGAGCTTCAGCTTGGACGGCAGGGTCATGCCGGCCGCGACGCTCGACGCCGTCCCGAAGCCCCCGTCGCCGTCGCCCCGCAGAACGGAGAGCGTGCCGGTCGACGAGTTCGAGGTGACGAGGTCCAGGTGGCTGTCGCCGTCCAGATCAGCGGACGCGATGCCCTGCGGGGCGGCGCCGCCGTTCAGGCCGAACCGCGTCGCCGCCGCGAACGTGCCGTTCCCGTTGCCGAGCACGACCGCGACGTTGTTCGTGTTCGCGTTGGACGTCGCGAGGTCCGGCTTGCCGTCCTCGTCGAAGTCGCCGACGGCGACACCGGTGGGGAAGCGGGCGACGCACGGGTTGTCGCCCGTGGTGTCGCACCCGGGCGTCGGGTTGAGTTCCACGGCCGCTCCGGTGCCGAGGGCGCCGGTGCCGTCACCGAGCCAGACCAGGGCGATGTTGCCGCGTCCGTCCTGGCTGACGACGTCCTTGTGGCCGTCGCCGTTGACGTCGCGGATCTCCGCCGAGCTGATGAAGCGGGTGGACAGGGTCTGCGGCGCCGCGTACTTCGTCACGGCGCCGAAGTCGCCGCCGCCGGAGCCGAGGAACACGCCGAGGCCCTCGGTGCGGATCGCCGTGACGAGGTCCGGCTTCCCGTCGTCGTCGAGGTCGCCGATCGCGACGGCGGAGCTGCCGCGGCCGTTGTCGTCGAGGTTCGACGCGCTGCCGAAGCCGGTCGTGTTGGGGCCGGTCGCCGCGGCCGGGGTGGCGGCCATCACGACGGTGGCCATCGCGAGCACGATCGTCGGAAGCCTGCGTCGTCGACCGTGCCGCGTGGCCGCGGCCGTGAGGCCGTCCGGCGCGGGGCCGTCCGACGCGAGGTGGCGACGTGGTGATCTGTTCATGGGTGAGGCCCCTCCTCAGGGCCTTGATGCATCAGTGCAGCGGTGCAGCGGTGAGCGGTGGACGCGGACCGCCGGCGGGCGATGTGGGTGCCCGGCCGACGGCCCGTCGCCCGTTGCTCCGGAGCGCCTAGTAGCCGTAGGAGGCGAGGGTCTGCTGGATCGTGGAGTCCAGGTCCCAGTCGTTGTTGAACAAGTCGCTCCAGATGGCCGCCGCGCCCGGGTTCCCGCCGTTCAGGGCGACGCCGTACTGCTCGATGGCTCCGTAGCCCGAGTACTCGCTCGGATTGACCGCGGTCCACGTGTTGGGGTCGTTGGCCGTGGTGCCGTTCAGCGAACTCGACGTCCAGCTCACGTTCATGACGTTCGACTTCGCGACGAGGCCCAGCTGGGTGTTGCCGCCGGCGTTCGCCGTCACCGCGCCGCGCACCTGGCTGATCCCCGACTCCAGGCGGACCTTGCACGCCGTGCCCGCGCTGTCGCACGCGCTTCCCCGGAACACGTTCTGGCCCGGACCGCTGTCGGTCCAGGTGAACCCGTTCTGCACCAGGGCCTGCTTGGACGCCGCGCCGAACGGTGCGGAAGCCGGGTCGGCGACCGCGATCCGCTTCCCGCTGCCGGCCAACCAGGCCACCACGCCCGACATCGTCGTGGGCGCGCCCGAGACCGGCGAGGCGTCACAACGGGGCGACTGCGCCTTGCCGTTGCCGCTGCCGTTGGCGTCCGCACCGAACGGCAACGGCGGGCTCGCGGCGTTGGACGGGTCGTCGCCGTTGGACGAACCCGCCCAGGAGCCGTTGCAGCTGTAGATCGCCAGGTGCCCGACCGCCACGAGGTGCTTGGTCGTGTAGTCGCCGTTGCACTCCACGCTGCCGCTCGCCGTGCACGTCCCGCCGTCCGCGGTCGGGATGACGGCGTCCACGTTGGCCTGGTCCGCCGACAGGAACGCGTCGATGTGCAAAGGCCCGTCGACGCAGTTGTTCGAAGAGGAGGGGTTGCACGTGGTGTAGGGGCCGGCGCTCTTCAGCTGCTGGCGCAGGCTGCCCGAGGTGATGCCCCGCATCGTCGAGGTGTCGATCGCCGGCTTGTTCCAGAACCCGCCGATCTGCGAGCCGGCGTTCGCCGTGAACGGCGTGAACGACTTGGAGGTCGCGATGTAGCTCTTCAAGTCCTTCATGGCGGGATACATGTTGTTCGCGACGCCGACCTCCGAATCCGTCGTCGCGAACGCCGCCGGTGCCGCGGTGGTGATCAGCGCCGTCGCGAGGGCGCCCACCGCGAACGCGTTCCGTACCCGGCGCATCGCGGTGCGGCCGGAGCGCGGACCGCTTCGCGTACGGCTGGACCATATTTGCATGTGCTACTCCTAGTCGATCTGATCGGCGGCGACCGCCGGACGGGCGAACCCCGTCGGCGGGGTCAGGCGAATGCCGCGAACACCTGGGCATCTGCCAGGTTTTCGGCATGACCGTGCCGCACACGCCTAGATGGTGCTCATCGCGAGCCAAGTAGTCAATCGTTGACAACCGGCCTGGCCGTGGATCTAATGCACGTATCCAAACTGCAACGGGCCCGCGATCGAGTGTCGCCGGCCCGCTGCGAGAGCTGGGAAGGGGCCTGCGGCACGATGGGCAGAGGCGTGAAATGGCAGTGGTGAGCGGTCCGTCGCGCTCGCGCGCGATCAGGCGCGGCGCGCTCGTTCTCGCGCTGGTCGCGGTGGCGGTGGGCGTCGTGGTGTTCGTGCGCGGCGGGTCGGATCCCTCCTCCCGGGCCCAGCGGCCCGAGCGCGACTGGTGCACGCCGGGCACCCCGCGCACCGCGCTCTGCCCGAACAACGAGGTGTTCGACGCGAAGCAGTACGCCGCCCACGGCGACTCCTTCGAGTGCTTCAACTTCGCCCGCCAGGCGGACGCCCAGGCGGTTCTGCGGGCCGACCCGAGCGATCCGAACCACCTGGACGACGGAGGCGGCGTCGCCTGTCGCGGACTGCCGGAACCGCGCGACACCGAACCGGTTGCGCAGATCGCGGAAAAGTTCACGTGCCGCCCGACCGACCTCCGTAGCGCGCTCTGTCCACAGCCGGAACGAGCCTTCGACGCCCGCCACTTCCTGCGCAACGGCGCCGACGCCTACGACTGCCCCGACCTCGCTTCCCAGGCGGACGCACAGGCCGTCCTGCGCTTCGCCCCGGCCGACCCGAACCGGCTCGACCGCGACGGCGAGGGCGTCGCCTGCCCGGACCTGCCGGGCCCCAAGGACGTCAAGCCCGTACGCCGGACGACACCGTGACCCGGCGAGGACCCGGCCGCGCGCTCGGGCCGGACGTGACCCATCGATCCAAGGAAATCCCGACTGCCATGACACCGGACCACCGCCCGTTCCGCTCGCGTCCCGGACGCCAGGACGGCTTCACGCTCATCGAGTTGCTCGTCGTCATCGTGATCCTGGGCGTCATCGCCGCCATCGTGGTGTTCTCCGTCAGGGGCGTGGGCGACAAGGGTCGCAAGAACGCGGTCGCCGCGGACGCGGCCACGCTCCGCACCGCGCAGGAGTCCTACTGCGCGCGTCACGGCCACTACGGGACGGTCGACGACCTGAAGACCGACGGCCTGCTGGCCGGCGACCCGGTCTACAACGCGATGATGGTCGGCGAGGAGAACAAGTGCGGTCGGGGCGAGAAGTCGTCCTACACGCTGTACGACGCCTCACCCTCGGAGCGCGGGGCGGAGCCGATCAAGGTGGGTGAGGGGCCGACCGACCTCGCGGTCGACGAGAAGGCCGATCGCGTGTACGTCGTGTCCAAGATCGCCAACAGCGTGACCGTGATCGACGGCAAGACCGACGAACCGATCGGCGCTCCGATCGACGTCTCCGGTGCCGTGTCGAACCCGACCCGGATCGCGGTCGACCCCGCGTCGGGGCGGGTCTACGTCGGCGGCACGGGCAGCGTCGCGATCATCGACACGGCCAACGGCAACCAGGTCACCCGCGTCGCCTTCCCCGCGACGGTCGGCGCCCTGGCGGTCTCTCCCGACAACGGCGACGTCTACATCGGCGGCGAGACGACGACGCTCTCCTACATCGCTGCGGGGAGCTCGTCGGCGACGCCGATCCCGCTGCCCACAGAGGCGCGGCTCGTGTCCGCGAGCAACGGCATGGACTTCTCCTTCCACGCCGCGCGCCACGAGCTGTACTTCGCGAAGCAGGGCGTCGGTGCCGGAGCCAGCCCCCACATCGGCCTCTTCGCCATCTCGACGCAGACCCACACGGTCAGGCTCGTGACGGAGTTCCCGACGAAGTCGGGCTGCAGCGTCGGCGGCTACGGGCACCTCATGCCCCAGTCCGCCCGCGGCGTCACCGCCGTCGACCCGAACCGGGGCCTCGTCTACCTCCTCGCCAGGAGGTGCGTCCATGACCCGGCGAAGAACGCTCTGGTCCAGGTCGGGACGGCGATCGCCATCGACCCCGGCAGCGGTGCCTCGACGCCGATCGACGACCCGGCGACCGTGAACGCCACTCCCCTGATCGCCGTCTACAACGCCGCGGCCGGGTCGGTCTACCTCTTCTCCAGCATGCAGGGCAAACCGGATGGGACGTGCGGATCGGTCGAGGGCCGCGTCAGCCGGATCGTAGGCACCTCCGCCATGGGGGAGGCGTCGGTCTGCGGGCTGTCGGTCCAGAGCGCGGGGAACACGGCCCACAAGGTCGCCATGCTGAAGAACTTCAACAGGGTCTTCATCGCACAACGAAGGGTCGAGGCCACGGAGGTCACCCGGCCCTCTCCGGGCGGCCTGGGGGTGGTCGACGGCAGCACGATGCTGACGCAGGGTCTGCTCGGCACGCCCAGCGAGTACGCCTCACTGGCCGTCAACAACACCACGGGCAAGGTGTACGCGCTCGATCCGGCGAACAAGACGGTCGCCGTGTTCCGGACGGGATCGGTCTGAGGCCATGGCGGATCAGTCACGCGACATCGCCCAGGACCGGGGCGAACGGTCACGACCGGATCGCCGTCGCCGTCGCCGCCGTGGCTCGCTCGCGACGGCCGGTGTGATCGTGGCGCTCACGCTGACCGCGTGCGCCGGCAACGAGGCCCCGAGGCCCGCGTTCGACGTCGCCCCCTACGTGCACAAGGGGCACGTGGTCGACTGCGAGGCGTTCAAGGCCCAGGCCGACGCGCAGGCGGTACTGCGGGCGGACCCGCTCGACCCGAACGCGCTCGACCGGGACGGCGACGGCATCGCCTGCCCGAACCTCCCCGAGCCGACGGACAAGCGGCCCGTCCGCCGCGACTTCATGACCGACGTGGACGGCGCGCCGATCGCCGAGCCGCTCAAACCGCCGCCGTCGCCCTCGTCGTCGCCGCCGTCGCCATAGGGGTGGCCGCCGGCCGGTCGGTCTCCGCTCATCGGGACCGACCGGCCGGCTCGCTACCGGCGCAGGCGGTCGAACTCCGCGGCGAATCCGCACCGGTCCGCGACGGCGCGCAGTTGGTCGTCCGGTACGCCGTCCGGCCCGGCCAGGACGGCCTCCATGGCCTCGGCCGTGAGTCCCAGGTCGGCGAGGATCCCCGGATCCCCGGCCGGGCGCGGGCCGGATGCTCCCTCTCCGGGGGCCTCCGATCCCGGTGCGTCCGGGGATCCGGGAGGGGCCATGCCCAGGGCGTCCAGGGCCTGGGCCGCGAGCGTGTGCCGGTGCGCGGCGCGTGCGTCCGAGAGCAGCAGGGCGGTGCCGCCCGGCGCGGAACGCAGGATCAGGAAGAAGGACTCGTCCGCGTTGAAGAACCCGAACACCGTCTCCGGGGCACCGACGGCGCGGACCGCGGCGATCGCCTCGTCGAGTCCGGTGAGGGCGGTGCGGTCGAGTCGGGTGCACCGCCAGGCGCCGTCCCGGCGCTCCACGGTGATCGCGTATCGATGGTTCCTGTGTACTCTCACGGCCCCAGTGGTGCCCCGCCGGCCCGCCCCGTAGCCGCGCGCGGCCCCGGCGTGGTCCGCACGGACCAACGGCCGGTCGGGCGCGTCAGGCGAGGTCGAGCAGTTCCGTGTGCACGGCCGCCCGGCCGTGGTGTTCGTCGACGAGGTGGACCTGGAGGATCCAGTGGGCCCGGCCCCCCTCCTCCAGGGTCCGGCGCAGGGGCCGGTCGTTGTCCGGGCCGATGAAGACCTCCGGCCGCGTCGCCCGCGCACGCGGGGCGGGCGCGGTGCCGGTCAGCCGACCGCAGTGCCGGGCGCCCAGGCTCCGGCCGACCCGGGCCGCCAGGGCGCGGACCTCCGCGTACAGTTCGCGGCCGGTGAGGGAGTCGTCGGCCCGGAAGGCCTCCCGGGCGCCGGCGGCCACGACGGCCAGGTCGTGGACGAGGCGCCGGCGCACGGGGCCGTCGCCGAGGGCCACGGTCCGGGCGAAGCCAGTCTCGTACGGGGCCAACAGCGACTCGAAGTCCAGCACGACCAGGTCCTGCGCGCCGATGACCCGTTCCGGACAGGTCCCGCCCACCACGGTGTTCGGCCAGGACCGTACGAACCGACGGCCGGCCCGGCCCGCCCGGGCGCCGAACACCTCGCGGGCGATCAGGGCGATCCGGTTGTCGACCTCCTCCTCGCTGCGTCCCGGCCTGATCACCTGAGTGGCGATCACCCGCGAGAACAGGCGCTGCGCCATGCGCTGACCTTCCAGCAGGTGCAGGGCGCGCAGGCCCGCGTCCATCCGGTCCAACGTCGACATCGTGTGCGTCCTTGCTGTGAGCCCGTGCCCGCGCCGCCCGCGGCGGTGGCGGGGTGGTGTTCGATCGGCGCCGAGGGAGGAGCCCTGACGACCCGGCCGAACCTAACAGCGCCCACCCGCCCGGCATCACCGGTTGATCATCCAGGGCTCGGCCGAAACCGGACGCCCGCACTGGTCCGTCGTACGAGGCCCGGCGGGCCCGCGCCGCGCTCCCGGACGTCCGGACGCGGGTCCACACCCGGCCGGCGGGGCCCGCCCACGCGGTCCGCCGCCCGGACGCGGGTCCGCGTCCGGGCGGCCGGATCAGTCCGGGACCAGCAGCGACAAGGAGCGCGGTACCACGCGGATCTCGGCCGGCAGCGGACCCACGTGGTCCCCGTCCGCGTACACGTTGATCCCCGGGCTCTCCACGCGCAGCGACGTCGTGCGGCGCGTGGTCACCTCGCTCCTGCGCACGTGCCCGCCCGTGAAGACGGTGGGGAAGAACCGCACGAGCCTGGCGCGCGGCATGGCGTCCACGAGCGTCAGGTCGAGCAGCCCGTCGCAGGGGTCCGCGTCCGGACAGATGAGCATGCCCCCGCCGTAGCTCCGCGAGTTGCCCACCGACGCCAGCGCCAGGTCGCGCGCGATGACCTCCCGTCCGCCGTCGAGCACGAGCCGGAACGGCAGGGGGCGCAGCCCGGCCAGTTCCCGCAGCATGGCGATGTTGTACCGGGCGCGCCCGCGCGGTCGGCGCATCCGGTTGGCCCGGTCGCTCACCAGGGAGTCGAAGCCGATGGCCAGGACCGAGACGAAGTACCGGCTCGTCCCGTCGGCCGTCTCCACGAGACCCGTGTCCACGCGCAGCGTCCGGCCGGCCGCGACGACCTCCGCCGCGGCGCCCGGGTTCCCCCGGGGGAGGCCGTACTGCCGCGCGACGTCGTTGCCCGTCCCGGCGGGTACGACGCCGAGCGGCACGTCCGTGCCGGCGAGCGCCTGGACGGCCAGGGCCGCCATCCCGTCCCCGCCGACCACCACGAGCGCGTCGACGCCCCGGTCGACGGCCGCACGGGCCCGGCGCAGGGCGTCCCGCGGATCCGTGCCCGCCTCGACGTGCGTGCGTACGCCGAGTTCGCGCAGCCGTGCCACCGCCGCCCCGGCGACCCCGGCGGCGCGGCCGGAGCCCGCCGCCGGGTTCGTCAGCACCGTTACGTCCTTCACCGGGCGCCGCGTCGGCTCCGGTCTCACGGGATGAGCTTTCCCGGGTTGAGGATGCCGGCCGGATCCACGGCGCCCTTGACGGCGCGCAGTACCGCCGCGCCCAGGTCGCCGATCTCCTCGCGCATCCACGGCTTGTGGTCCGTGCCCACCGCGTGGTGGTGGGTGATGGTGCCGCCGTGGCCGAGGATCGCGTCGCCGGCGGCGGTCTTGACGCTCCGCCACTGCTCGACGGCGTCCCCGCGCTGGGCGCCGAGCACGGTGAAGTACAGCGAGGCGCCGGTCGCGTACACGTGCGAGATGTGGCACATGACCAGGGAGGTGGAGCCCGTCGCCCGCAGGGCCGTCTGGAGCGCCGCGGTCACGGCGGTCCGCAGGTCCTCCAGGTTCGACCAGCTGGTCGCGGTCTCCAACGTCTCGCACAGCGCGCCGCCGTCCAGCAGGGCGTCGCGCAGGTACGGGGCGCCGAACCGGCCGTGTTCCCAGGCTCGGGCCGGCTCCTCGCCCAGCGAGGTGCCCCCGGCCTCCGTCAGGACGGCGCGAGTCAGTTGCTGCCGGGCCGCGGTCGCCGCCTCGGACCCCTCGAAGACGGTGATCGCGAGAGCGCCGGACACCGCCTGGGGCGCGCCGATCTTCGCCGTCATCGCCAGGTTGACCCCCGTCTCGGTCTCGTCCGACAGGCGCAGCACGGTGGGTCCGGTGCCCTGCTGGGCGACCGCGCGCAGGGCGGCGGCGCCGGTGGCGAAGTCCGGGAAGCTCCACGCCTCGTAGCGCTTGACGTCGGGCAGCGGGTGCACCCGCACCCTGACCCGGGTGATCACCCCCAGCGCGCCCTCCGAGCCCAGGAACACCTGGCGCAGGTCCGGCCCGGCGGCCGAGGCCGGCCCGCGACCGAGGTCGAGGACGCCGGAGGGGGTGATCACCCGCAGCCCCTGGACCATGTCGTCGAAGCGGCCGTGGCCGGCGGAGTCCTGCCCCGAGGACCGGGTCGCCGCGAACCCGCCGATCGTGGCGAAGCGGAAGCTCTGCGGGTAGTGGCCCAGTTCGAAGCCGCGTGCCGCGAGGAGTTCCTCGGCGCGCGGACCCGTCACGCCCGCGCCGAGTTCGGCCTCCCCGGACACCTCGTCCAGGGAGTGCAGGACGTCGAAGCGCCGCAGGTCCAGGGAGACGACCGCGGCGAACTCCCCGCGCACCGGGTCGAGTCCGCCGACGACGCTCGTACCGCCGCCGAACGGCACCACCGCGATGCGCTGGCGGGTGCAGAAGGTGAGCAGCTCGGCGATCTCCCCCTCGCTGCCCGGCACCACCACACCGTCCGGGGCGTCCTGCGGCTCCGAGGAGCGTCGCCGCAGCAGGTCCGGCGTGGACTTCCCGCCCGCCCGGGGCAGCCGGTCGCCGTCCAGGGTGGACACGTGCTCCTCGCCGACGATCCCGGCGAGCCCCCGCAGGTGCACCCCGCTCAGGCGCGAGGGCTTGAGGCGGACGTCCCCGGCGGCGATCGGGGCGGCGTCCGAGGGGGATATCTCCAGGAGCCCGCGGACCAGCGCCGCGATCTCGTCGGTCAGGGGCTTGGCGAGCGCCGGGTCGCCCCAGGCGTTCCAGGCCATCGGAGGCAGCGGAAGGGTCGAGGCACCGCCCGGCGGCAGGTGAGGTTCCGTAGACATGCGTTACAGTTTTCCACATCATGTCAATGCGTAACGCTGATGCCACCACATCTCCCCGAACCGGAGACCGCAGTCTCGACGACCGGATCCTCGACGCCGCCGCCGAACTGGTCGCGGTGCTGGGCGGTCGCGTCCAGCTCACCGAGATCGCACGGCGCGCGGGCGTCAGCCGCCCCACCGTCTACCGGCGCTGGCCGGACGTCCGCGCCCTCGTCGGCTCCCTGCTGACCCGCGAGATCCTCGACACCGTCGCCCGCACGCCGCGCGCCTCGGACGACCGCGAGGGCCTCGTCCGGTGGATCGTCGAGATCGCCGTCCAGATGCGCGACCACCGCGTGCTCGGCGCCCTCTTCCAGGGCGACGCCGACCTGATCTCCGAGTACGTCGTCCAGCGGCTCGGCACCAGCCAGCGCGACCTGATCGACCAGCTCAGCGGCCTGCTGGCCGCCGCCCAACAGGACGGCACGGTGCGCGCCGGGGAACCCCTGGAACTCTCCGCCATGGTGCTGCTCATCACCCAGTCCACGGTCCAGTCGCACCGCATGGTCGCCGAGCTGCTGCCCGAGACCGCGTGGCGTCGCGAACTGGCGATCGCACTGAACGGATACCTGAAACCATGAACCGACGCTCCCCGACCGCCCTGGACTCCGCCCGCCGCACCGCCGACCTCGAAGCCCTCGCCGGCGGCGCCGGCGTGGACGTGCTCGTCATCGGTGGGGGAGTGACCGGCACCGGCGTGGCCCTGGACGCCGCCTCGCGCGGACTGCGCACCGTCCTCGTCGAGGCCAACGACCTCGCCTTCGGCACCAGCCGCTGGAGCTCCAAACTCGTCCACGGAGGCCTGCGCTACCTCGCCTCCGGCCGGATCGGCGTCGCCCACGAGAGCGCGGTCGAACGCGGCGTCCTCATGACCCGCACCGCACCGCACCTCATCCGCGCCCTGCCGCAGATGGTCCCCCTCCTGCCCTCCGTCTCCCGCCGCGCCGCGCTGCTGGTCCGCACCGGCTTCACGGCCGGAGACGCCCTGCGGATGGCCGCGCGCACCCCGGCGGCCCTGCTGCCCCGCGCCCGACGCGTCGGCCCCGCCGAGGCGGCCCGCCTGGTGCCCGCCGTCCGCACCCAGGGCCTGCGCGGCGCCCTCGTCGCCCACGACGGCCAACTCGTCGACGACGCCCGCCTCGTCACCGCACTCGCCCGCACCGCCGCCGGACACGGCGCCCGCGTCCTCACGCGCGTCCGCGCCGGCCGGGTCACCGGTTCCTCCGCCGTCCTCACGGACACCCTGACCGACACCGCCATCGAGGTCACGGCACGCGCCGTGATCAACGCGACCGGCGTCTGGGCCGACCAGGTCGACGACTCCATACGGCTGCGCCCCAGCCGCGGCACCCACCTCGTCCTCGACGCCGCCACCCTCGGCCGGCCGCGCGGCGCGCTGACCGTACCGGTGCCCGGCACGACGAGCCGCTTCGTCTTCGCCCTGCCGCAGCAACTGGGGCGCGTCGTCCTGGGCCTGACCGACGAGGACGCCCCCGGGCCGGTCCCGGACGTCCCCGTGCCCACCGAGGAGGAGATCGACTTCCTCCTCGCCACCGTGAACACGGCCCTGGAACGCGACCTGACCCGCGCCGACGTCCTGGGCTCCTTCGCCGGACTGCGCCCCCTGCTCGACACGGGCGGCGGGGAGACCGCCGACCTCTCCCGCCGCCACGCCGTCCGCGAGGCCCCGTCCGGCACCATCACCGTCGTCGGCGGCAAGCTCACCACCTACCGCGCCATGGCCCAGGACGCCGTGGACCTGGCCTGCCGGATCCGGGACCTGCGAGCGGACCCCTGCCGCACCCGCGACCTCCCGCTCGTCGGCGCCCCCGGCCACCCCGAGACCCCCACCGCCGTCCGCGCGGACGTCCCCGCGCCCCTCCTCGCCCGCTACGGCGGCGAGGCCGGCGCCGTACTCGACACCGCCACGGTCTCGGACCCGCTCGGACGCATAGCCCCCCGCGTCAACGTCACCCGCGCCGAGATCGCCTACACGGTCACCCACGAGGGGGCCCTCGACGCCGACGACGTCCTGCACCGCCGCACCCGCATCGGCCTCGTCGACCGGGACGCGCGGGCCGCGCGCCCCGGCGTCGAGGACGTCCTCGCCCAACTCGGATCCTGACGCGCGAAGGCCCGGCCCCGCCCTGCCTGGATCACCGGTCGTGCGGGAGCGGGCCCTTGACGACCTCGGCAGAGCAAGCAGGCGGTTGCGGGGAGGGTCCGCCGAGGTGAAACTCGGTGCCAGTCCAGACCCTGGGCACTCGACCGATCATGCCCCGTGCGGTGTGTCAGCCAAGGAGAGCACCATGTCAACCGCGGACATCGCAGACGAGAAGGCCTGGTACGCGGTGCGCTGCGTGTTCCGGTGGGACGTCGTGGACGACACGACCTACGAGGAGCGCCTGACCCTGTGGCAGGCCGTCTCGATGTCCCAGGCCGCCGCCAGGGCGGAGGACGAGGCGCGGACCTACGCGGGGGAGAACGGCCTGCGCTACCTGGAGCTGGCCCAGTGCTACCGCCTGGCCACCGGGGGGCGGCCGGGCGACGGAGACGAGGTCTTCTCCCTCCTGCGCGACAGCCCGCTCGACGAGGAGTCCTACCTGGACCGGTACTTCGACACCGGCGGCGAGCACCAGGGCACCGTGACGGAGGGCTGACAGCCGCCCCGCCCCGACCCGACACGGGCGGGCGGGGCGGGGCGGCCTCCCGGACCTACTTCAGGTGCCGGGCGAAGAACCGCGTCGCCGCCTCACCGGCGGACCGCGGGACGCCGGCATGACCGCCGAGATGGGCGTGCAGGGACTTGTCCTTCGAACCGAAGGCGTCGAACAGCTCCAGGGCCGCCTCCCGTTCGTTGCCCTCGTCGTCCCACTGCAAGAGGACGTGCAGGGGAACCGTGACCTGTCGGGCCTCCTCGAACACGGCGCGCGGTACGAGGCTGCCCGCGAACAGAACGGCGGCCGCGACGCGGGGCTCCACCGCCGCGAGGCGGACGCCGATGGAGATCACTCCCCCCGAGTAGCCGACCGGGCCGCCGATCCCGGGCAGCGCCAGGAGGGAGTCCAGGGCGGCCCGCCACTCCGGTACCGCCCGCTCGACGAGGGGCAGGACGAGGGCGTCGACGATCTCGGGGCCGACCGGCTCGTCCGCGTCCATCGCCCGGCGCATGGCGGCACGGGCCTGTTCGACGCCGGGCAGGCGGGGCCGGTCGCCGCTTCCGGGCAGCTCGATCGTGGCCGCGGCGAAGCCCTCCGCCGCGGCCTGCCCGGCCCGGTCCACCAGGCGGGGGTACATCCGGCGCAGCCCGAGGGGCGGGTGGCCGAGCAGGATCAGGGGCGTCGGCCCGGACACGGAGGTGGGTGTCCACAGGATGCCGGGAATCCCGTCGAGGGTGAACTCGCGTTCGAGGATGGTGTCGTCGAGGTGCTGTTCGGAGGTGAACCGCATGGTCGTGCCTTTCGGGAGTGCTCGTGAGACGGCGCTCCCGGACGACCTGTTCAGCGTCCGACCGTGACCCCTGAGGGGAGCACCCATGTCGATACTGCGTTCACGGGTACCACCTCCTCGATCTCTCGCACGGCCTCGGAAAACCTAACAGCGTCCGTCGGGACGGCCAACCGGTTTTCTCGCCGCCCCGTACGCTCCGGGGCCCGTCAGGAGGAGAGCGTCGGGGCGGGGGGAACCCAGCGGTGGGTGCGGGGCACCGTCGCGTCGACGTCGAACTCCTTCTTCAGCTGCTCCGGGATCGCGTAGTGCATGACACGACCACGGGTGAGGGAGGACAGTTCGAGGACGGTCGTGAGGTGGCCGAGGCGGTCGAGCACCCAGGCGCCGAGGGGGGAGTGGTCCTCGATGCTCTCCAGGACGCCGAGGAGGTGCGGCACGGCCTTGACGACGGTGTCCCAGGGGGTGCGCGGCACCCGGAGCCAGTCCGCGCAGGTGTCGCCGACCAGATGGCGGATGAGCGCCGAGACGATCGGGTCGAAGAAGGTGCCCGGCACGATCTCCTCGTAGAGGTCGATGAGCTGCCGGGTCAGATGGGCGCCCTCCTCGGACGGCGCCATGTGCCGGACCATGTACAGATCGAGGAACGCTCGCGCCTCCTCCAGGGTCTTGGGGACGGCGTCCTGGTCGACGCCGAGCATCGCGCCGACCACGCGCCAGGCGTAGTAGTAGGCCTCGGCGCCCTCCGTGGACATGTGGATGCCCAGGCGGTGCAGGCTGTCCAGGACGAGCATCGAGAAGAACATCTGCCCACCGATCATGTCCTCCTGACAGATCGGCGTGCCGAGTGCCCCGGTGTCCCACCGGTTCTCGCGGACGAGGTGGTGGCGGATGGAGGCGTGCAGGAGGCGCACCTTCTGGGCGGCGGGGATAAAGCGGCTGCCGCTCTCGAAGGCGTCGGGCTGCATCAGGTAGACGGTGAACTGGCCGGTCTCCGCCATCCGCTTGGACGGGTACTTCAGTCCGTGGGTGGCCGACAGGAGCTTCGCCACGTGCGGGACGACGTAGCAGGCGGGCATGGAGGCGAAGGACAGGGCGGTGGAGATGTGCACGTTGTTGTCGATGAAGAAGAGCCGGGCCCGCTCCATCTCGCCCCAGTCCACCCACGCCGGCGGCGCACCCGTGACGTGCAGGTACTCCCGGGCCACCTCGGGCAGCCCGTCCGGCAAGGGGGCGCCGACGGTGGAGACGTACCGCATCAGGGTGTTGAACTTGCCCACCTCCCCCCGTTCGAAGAGCGTGGCCACGGTGGCGTCGGCGAGTTCGTCACCGGCCTGCCGCAACGAGTCCATGGATGCCTCGGTGTAGGTCACGACGGGTCTCCTCGTACGTCATCGGTCATCGGTCATCGGTCATCCGGAATCCGTCATCCGCCATCGGTCGTCGGCGCCGGGCGGGGGGTCAGGACCGCCGGATCGCGGCGGAACCCGCCAGGGAGGTGAGGGCGGCCGTGGCGGGCGCGGGCACGTTCAGGGTCCCGAGCACGGTCAGGGCCTCGTCGACCCGCTCGCCGATCATCACCTCGATGCGGTCGGGGGCCTTCACCCCGCGCATCACCTCGCGGATCTCGGCCAGTCCCGCCTCGTCGAGGTCGCGGCGGCCGAGCAGCGAGGAGAGCCGCTCCCGCTCGCCCCCGCCGGCCAGGCGCCACGTCTCGGCCAGCAGGGCGGTGGGCCGGTGACCGCGTACGTCGTCGGCGTTGGCCTTGCCCGTGCGCGCCGGGTCGCCGAACAGCCCGAGCAGATCGTCCCGCAGCTGGAACGCCTCCCCGAGCGGCAGCCCGTACGCGGAGCAGCCCTGCCGGAGCCGGTCGCCGGCTCCCGCCAGGGCCGCGCCGATCAGCAGGGGCTGCTCGACGGTGTACTTGGCGGTCTTGTACCGGATCACCTTCAGCGATTCCGAGGTGTCCGGAGGGGTCCCGGTACGCAGGATCTCCAGGCACTCGCCCGCGATCAGTTCCCGGGCCATCACCGACCACAGCGGGCGGGCCCGGGACAGGTACGCGGCGGGCAGGCCGCTGGTGGCGAAGAGCTGCCCGGCCAGCGACATCAGCAGATCGCCCACCAGCATCGCGAGCGACCGGGCGGCCGCGTCGGCATGCGATCGACGACGTACGGCCTCGCGCAACGCGATGTGCGCCGTGGGGCGGCCGTGCCGGAGGGGGCTGTCGTCGATGAGGTCGTCGTGCACCACCGCGGCGGCGTGCACCAGCTCCATCGAGGCCGCCGCCCGCACCAACGCGTGGCTGTCGGGCTGCCCGGCCGCGCGCCAGCCCCAGTAGCAGAACGCCGCGCGCAACCGCTTGCCGTCGGCGACCGCGTCCTCCAGCGCGCCGGCCACCGGCCCGAGAAGGGGGTCGACGGCCGACAGCAGGTCGGCCTCGACGGCGACGAATTCCCGCAGCACCTCGTCGACGCGGGCCTTGAACGCGGCGGGATCCCACCGATCAGACATGATCACCGGCGCGCCGGGCCAGAGCGTGTCGGGCGAGGACCTCCAGGTGGGCCGGCGGGGCGGACGCGTACCGGTCCATCACCAGGCGGCCGTGCGCGAGCAGATCACGCTCGGCGTCCGCCGCCAGCTCGGCCGTGTCCGAGCGGCGCAGCGCCCCCCACACGTACTCCAGGGCCGTGCCCACGAAGTTCACCGCCAGGTCGGCGAGTCCCACCGCCACCAGGACGGCCCGTTCCTCCGGGCCCCCGCGTCGTCCCGTGTTCCCTGTCATGGCCTCTCCTCCCCTGGGGCGCGGCCGGGCGGACGCCCGTGACCTGCCGCGCCTCCCAGGTTCGCAGCGCGCCCGACCCCCGGCCGGAGGAACTCACGATCGGGTGAACCGGCCGTGGGCGGAGTGCGGCGCGCGGCAGGGGTGGCCGGGCTCAGGCCTGCGTGGGGTCACCGGGGATCGGGTGCACCTCGACCGGGTCGTTGCCGGGCGTGCCGCCCGGGCCGGGGCACGCCGACGCCCGGGCGGCGATCTCCAGGGCCCGTTCCTCGCTCTGGACGTCGACCACCCAGTACCCGGCCAGGATGTGCCCGCCGGCCTGGCCGGGACCCGAGGTCACCTGCGGCCGCCCGTCGCTGCCGGCCCGTACCGTCTTGACCAGGGAGGGACCGCCCAGCCCCTGACCGTCCACCCATTCCCCCGCGGAGGTCAGATCCGCGTTGAGGGCGTTCATGTGGGCGAACATGGCCTCCATGTCGTCCTTCGAGTACGACGACATGATGGCGTCCCACTCCTCGACCGGCACGTTCATCTGGATCATGTACCTCATGTTCCTCACCCTTCCCGGGCTTCCGCCGGGGCCGGCTTTCGGCCCGTCGGAGAGGTAGACCGCCCGGGACCGGAAAACTCATCGGTGTCTGCCGACCCCACCGCTTTCCCTCTCCTGGGGAAGTCTCGGGGACCGGCGAGACCAAGGGACGGATTCCCCCGGTACCAGGCGATTCGCCCTACAGTCGCAGGGGAGGAGCCTCCGCTTCGAGGACGAACGCGTGGCCCGCCGGATCGGCGTAGCGCCGTACGGTCGTGCGGCTGCCCGGTGCGGCCCCGTCGTCCCGGGCGGTCATCGGTCGGGCCCCGAGGGCCACGGCCTCGCGCTCGGCCTCGTCGAGGTCCCGCCCGTCGACCCGGATCAGCACGTGGGCCTGGTGGGAGCCCTCCGGGAGCGGCCAGGTCGGAGGTATGTGGGACGGGTCGCGGCGGATGCCGAGCGCCGCGCCCGTGGGGCCGGTGATGAGGAGGAGTTCCCCGTCTCCCGGCGCCGGCTCCACCGCCGCGCCGAGCAGGTCGGCGTAGAAGCGGGCCAGCAGCTCGGGCTCGGCGCTGTCGAGGACGAGAACGGTCGTCTTGGGTACGGTCATGCCCGCCGTTTGCCCTGTGTCGCGGTCCGTACGCGCCGAGGCTCCGAGGCCGCGCCGGCCGCGCCGGGCCGGGCCCGTCAGGCGTTCGGGTCGAAGGCGATCCCCGCGGGCTTGGCCTTCGTCAGGTGCGAGGCGAAGGAGTCGTCGCGCAGGCCGAAGTGCGCGCTGCCGAAGTCGGCCGTGCTCAGCTTGTCCCGGAGGTTCGCGGGATAGCCGTCCCAGCCGACGAGGGTGGGGAACTGCCAGGTGCGGCGGTGGTTCTCCGGCGGCTCGTCGTTGTTGTTCGCCGCCCGGAAGCAGTGGGTGCCGATGCCGTCCTTGTGGTAGACGATCTTCGGGTGGTCGCCGTCCCACCGGATCCGGTCCCGCGCGTGGACGACGAAGTCGCCGTGCGCCGAGGTCGACACGTACTCGGCCGTACCGTTCCTGGTCCACACCACCACGTGCTCCCAGTCGTGGCGGTGTCCGCCCAGGCTGACGCCGGCGAGGGCCTGGTCCTTCTCGAAGTAGAGGGCGTACAGGACCGCGCACCAGCCGTTGTTGCACTTGGCGCGGGAATAGCCGTTGGTGTTGTCGAGGTCCGAGGCGTCCCGGCAGTTCCCGTTGAGGGCGCCCGTGGGCTTCAACCCGCCGTTGAGTTCGCCGTTCACGCCGATCGCGGGCGTCGGGTAACAGCCGTCGGTGTCGTAGTCGTAGGCCGGCTGGAACGTCGACTCCAGGGCGGAGGCGTTGCCCGCGAGGCCCGGGGGCGGCGCCGCGAAGGCCACCTGGGGGACGGCGACGACCAGCGCGAGGGCGGCTCCGACGACGGCCGCCGACTTCCGGCCGCGATGACTGGTCCGCATACGAGGTCTCCTGGAGTGTCGTGGCCGATGCGCGGGCCGGTGAACGCCCGCAGCATCATTGGCGAGCCGCGTCCACCAGGGCAAGGGGCGTGCGGCAACGGATCCGTCACCTACGCGTGTCACCAACTCCCTTGCCCCGCATGTGCGTTGCCGATGGGCGGAGTGCCCGGAAACGCACCCCCGCGGCACCCTCCACGATCCGCGTTGAACGTGTTCAGAAAATCTGACAGCATGACGTACGGACAGGCCCGCCGGGCCGGGGCGAACGTGAATCCGCGCGCCTTCGGCGTGCGCCGGCCACGAGACCCGGAGGTCGGTAACACATGATCGTCGCCCTGCTCATCTTCCTGTTCCTGGGTGTGGTGGTGGCCATCGGGCCGGGCCTGCTCATCGGGTACGCCTTCGTCGCGGTGAGCGGCAGACTGTCGCTCACCGCGAGGATCCCGCTGCTGGTGGCCCTGGCCTCGGCCACGGCGACGCTGTGGCTGGGCCTGGGGCAGACCGCCAACGTCCTGCTGCCGCTCGCCATGGTGCTGTCTTTCCTCGCGACCCTCGCCTCGGGGGCCCTGTTCCTCGGCATCGAAGCCGGCAAGCGGCGCGCGCCCCTCCGCCCCGCGCCGGTGTGGCAGAACCGGTAGCCCGCCACCCGGCGTCCCGTTCCCGTACGAGGCGGGTCCCGCTCAGCCCCGCGCCAGCCCGTTCCGCGCGATGACCCGCGCGTACCATCGCGCGCTGTCCTTCACCGTCCGGCGCTGGGACGCGAAGTCCACGTGGACGATGCCGAACCGCTTGCTGTACCCGTAGGCCCACTCGAAGTTGTCCAGCAGGCTCCACAGGAAGTAGCCCCGTACGTCCACGCCGTCCTCGATGGCCCGGTGCACGGCCGTCAGGTGCGCGTCCAGGTACGCCACCCGCTCGGGGTCGTGGACCTGTCCCTCCGGGTCCGCGTAGTCGTCGTACGCCGCCCCGTTCTCCGTCACCAGGAGCGGCAGGCCGGGGAGTTCGTCGCGCAGTCGGGTCAGCAACTCGTACAGGCCGTTCGCGTCCACCGGCCAGTCCATCGCCGTGCGCGGGCCCGCCGCCGGGGTGAACGCCACATGTCGCTCCGCGCCCGCCCAGGGGGCCGGCGAGGCGGAGGAGCCGGCCGAAACCACGCTGGGGGAGTAGTAGTTGAGGCCCAGCGAGTCGATGGGGGCGGACGTGACCTCCAGGTCACCGTCCTGGACGAACGACCAGTCCGTCACCCGCTTCGTGTCCTCGACCAGGTCCGACGGCAGCCGCCCGTGGAACACGGGGTCCAGGAAGATCCGGTTCGCCACCGCGTCGATGCGGCGTACCGCGTCCAGGTCCGCCGCCGTGTCCGTCAGCGGGCGCAGGGCGTGGAGGTTCAGGGTCAGGGAGATCTCGGCGGTGGACGCGAGGCGGTCACGCAGGACGCGGACCGCGGCCCCGTGCGCCAGGTTGAAGTGGTGGGCCGCGCGCAGCGCGGCGAGGTCACTGGTGCGGCCGGGGGCGTGGACCCCGTTCCCGTACCCGAGGAACGCGCCGCACCAGGGCTCGTTCAGCGTCGTCCAGGTGGCCACCCGGTCGCCCAACGCCCCGGCCACCAGGTCCGCGTAGTCCGCGAACCGGTGCGCGGTGTCGCGGTGCGGCCAGCCGCCCGCGTCCTCCAGCTCCTGGGGGAGGTCCCAGTGGTAGAGCGTCGCGACCGGCCTGATGCCGTTCGCCAGCAGCTCGTCCACCAGACGGCGGTAGAAGTCCAGGCCGCACTCCACGGCCGGGCCCCGCCCCGTCGGCTGGACCCGGGGCCAGGAGACGGAGAAGCGGTAGTCCGTGACGCCGAGTTCCCTCATCAGCTTCACGTCGTCCGGCATCCGGTGCAGGTGGTCGGCGGCGATGTCACCGGTGTCACCGTTGCGGACCTTGCCGGGCGTACGGCTGAAGGTGTCCCAGATGGACGGCGTCCGGCCGTTCTCGGCTGCCGCCCCCTCGATCTGGTAGGCGGCGGTGGCGGTGCCCCAACGGAATCCCGTGGGGAAGCGCAGTGCGGTCCCGGTCTCGGGGCGGGTGCCCGTGGAGGTCGCCGGGCGGGCGTCGACAGCGGTCATGAGACGGACACTCCAGGAGGGTAGGGGGAAAGGGGACGATCGGAGGGGCCCATGAGCCCCATGAGTCCGATGAGCTCATGGGGGTGCATGCGGGCGGTGTGGGCGGTGCGGCCGGTGGGTCGATCGGACCGGTAGGAGCGATCGGGCCGGTGGGTCCATCGGCCGGGTGGGGCGAGCGCGTCAGCCCTTCACCGCGCCCTGCATGATGCCGCCGACGATCTGCCGGCCCAGCAGGCCGAAGACGAGCAGTACCGGCAGCGTGCCGAGCAGAGTTCCGGCCATGATGACCGACTGGTCGTTGACGTAGCCGCCGCCCAGCTGTCGCAGGGCGACCTGCACCGTCGGCTCCTGCGAGGACAGCGCGATCACCGGCCAGAAGAAGTCGTTCCACGCCGTCATGAACGTGAGCATTCCGAGCACCGCCATCCCCGGCCGCGCGATCGGGATCACGATCGACCAGAAGACGCGGGCCGTGGAGGCCCCGTCCACGCGGGCCGCCTCGATCAGCTCGTCCGGCAGCGACTGGACCAGGTACTGGCGCATGAAGAACACCCCGAACGCCGACACCAGACCCGGCAGGATCACCGCCTGGAGCTGGTTCACCCACTGGAGTTCGGCGATCAGCATGAACAGCGGGATCACCCCGAGCTGCGGCGGGATCATCATCGTGCCGATCGTCAACGTCAGCAGAGCGCCCCTGCCCCGGAAGCGGAGCTTGGCGAAGGCGAACCCGGCCAGCGTGCAGGAGAGCACCGTGCCCACGGTGATCGCCCCGGAGACGATCAGCGAGTTCAGCAGGGCCTTGCCGATGTCCGCCTCTTCGAGGACCGCCTCGAAGTTCTTCACCAGGTTCGGGCCGGGCAGCAGGCTCGGCGGCACCCGCGCCAGGTCCGCGTTGGAGCGGCTGGCCGCGACGATCGTCCAGTAGAAGGGGAACGCCGAGATCAGCAGCGCGAAGCCGAGGACGAGGTAGGCGAACCAGCCGCCCGTCATCGTCTTCCCGGCCCCGGACGACGGTCGGGCGAGCGCGGTCATCGGCCAGCCTCCTTGCGGGTGCGGCGGCGCGCGATCAGGGCGTTGACCCCGACGAGCAGCACGATCAGGACGAACATCACCCAGGCGATGGCCGCGGCCCGCCCCAGGTGGAAGAAGCCCCAGCCCTGTTCGTACATGTACAGGCCCAGGGTCTGGTACTGGTGCGAGATGCCGCCGGAGATCGACCCCTCGAACAGCAGGGGTTCGCCGAAGAGCTGGGTCGCGCCGATCGTCGAGACGATCACGGTGAAGACGATCGTCGGCCGCAGTCCGGGAAGGGTCACGTGGATGAACTGGCGCCAGCGGGAGGCCCCGTCCATTTCCGCGGCCTCGTAGAGCTCGTGCGGGATCGACTGCATGCCCGCCAGGTAGATCAGCGCGTTGTAGCCGGTCCAGCGCCAGATCACGATCGTCGACACGGCGATCTGCGAGGCGACCGTGCCCGTCTGCCAGTCCACCGGGTCGAATCCGACGAGCCCGATCACGTAGTTGATCAGCCCGAAGTCGCGGCCGAAGAGCTGCGCGAAGACGAGCGTGGCGGCGGCGACGGAGGTCGCGTAGGGGAGCAGGATCGCGGTCCGGATGAACGTCCGGCCGCGCAGTCTGTAGTTGAGCAGGTGCGCCAGACCCAGTGCCATCGCGAGCTGGGGGACGGTGGACAGCACACCGATGGTGAACGTGTTGCGCAGCGCGATCCAGAAGTACTCGTCGCCGAAGAGCGCGGTGTAGTTGGCGATGCCCCGCCACTCCATCTCGCCGCTCGTCTGGAGCTCGACGCGGTAGAGGGAGACGAACGCCGTGTAGAGGAGCGGGAAGAGGCCGAAGGCGAGGAACAGGGTGAAGAAGGGGGCGACGTAGGCGTACGGGGAGGCCTTGCGCCAGGTGCGCCGGAGAGCGGCTGCCGGACCGTCGCCCGGGTCGGCCCCGGGGGCGGGACCGAGGCCGGGGCCGGTTCCGGCCCGGCGGGGCCCGGCCTTCGCGAGGGAGGTGGGGGACACGATGCGGCCCTTCGGGATCGGGACGGGAGGGGACGGGGGCGGGAGGGTCACGGAGCCGGAGCCGGAGCCGGAGCCGGAGCGGGGTCGGGGCCGGGCCGACGGCTCGGGGCTCGCGCCGGGGCGGCGGGGCCCACGGGCGCGGCGGGTCCGTCGGGCCGCGCGGGGAGCCCGGCCGTCCGGGAGGGGACGGCCGGTCGTGCGCGCGGCCGGCCGGGCGGACCGGTGTCAGCCGATCACGTTGGCCACGCCCTTCTTGGCCGTCTCCCACGCCGTTCCCGAGGGGACTCCCTTGCGCTCGACCTCGCTCAGCGCGTTCGTCAGCTGCTGCATCACGTTCTGGTCGTGCACGCCCAGCACCTGGACCGGGGACTCCTTGGCCGCGTCACCGAAGATCCTGCCGATCGGGGCGTCCGAGAAGTACGGGTCCGTGGCGTCCGCGATCTTCGCGATGGCGCCCGTCGAGGACGGGAAGTTCCCCTGCTTCCGGAAGACCTTCTCCTGCTGCTCGGGCGCGGTCAGCCATTCGATCAGCCGGTACGCCTCCTCCTTGTGCTTGGCCGCACGCGGGATCGCGAGGTACGAGCCGCCCCAGTTGCCCGCTCCGCCGGGGAGCTTGGCGACGTCCCACTTGCCCCGGCCCGCGTCGCCGGCCTGGCCCTTGACGTAGCCGAGCATCCACGCCGGGCAGGGGATCGTGGCGAACGAACCGGCGGCGAAGGCCTGGTTCCACTGCGGCGACCACTGGTCGAGCTTCGCGCTCAGGCCGGCCTCGGCCGCCTTCACGGAGGCGTCCCAGGCGGTCTTGACCGCCGGGTTCGTCTCGTAGACCAACGTGCCCGAGGCGTCGTAGTACCGCTCCTTCTCCTGGCCGATCATGACCCCGTAGAGGGATCCGACGCTGTCCAGCCAGGCGCTCTGGGCGGGCGCCTTCCGCTTGTACTCCTTGCCCAGCTCCAGGTAGCCGTCCCAGGTGGACCACCTCTTCGCGAGTTCCTCGCGGTCGGTGGGCAGGCCGGCCTCCTTGAAGAGGTCGGTGCGGTAGCACATGGCCTCGGGGCCCACGTCCGTGCCGAGGCCCAGGATCCTGCCGTCCTTCGTGGTCGCCGCCGACCACTTGGCCTCGGCGAACTGGTCCTTGAGCCGGTCCGCCCCGAACGCCTTGAGGTCCAGGAACCTGTCGGACTGCTGCTGGGTGACCGACGCTATCCGTCCCACCTCGACGCCCTGCACGTCCGCGAGACCGCCGCCGCCGGAGATGCGGGTCTGGAGCGACTTCCAGTAGTCCGCCTCGTCCTGGGTGTCGCTCTGCTTGATCGTCACGTTGGGGTGGAGCCGCTGGTACTCCTCGTAGAGCCCGGCCTCCTTGAAACCGAAGGATCCGAAGAGGTCGACGGTGAGGGTGACCTTCCCGCTCGCCCCGGCGGAGGCGTCCGGAGCGGAGCCGGACCCGCAGCCGGCGAGGAGGGCCCCCGTGAGGACGACGGCGCCGAGGCGGACCGTGGCCCTCCCGACGGCCCTCGCGGTGGCTCTCGTGGCCGCTCTCGTGGTGGCTCGGGCGATGGGCATGGGAAGCCTCCCTGGACGTCGGGGTGAACCGAGCGCCTTGAGAGCGCTCTCACTCGGTGCGCTTGGAGCGTCTCCCACCACCTGCTCCCCGTCAAGAGTCGAACGCATAACAGCCCGCCGTTCCCGTCAACTGGCCTCGGTGCGACCTCTCTTGACATCACGGTTTCAGGAGATTTACGTTCCTTGGCACTTGAGAGCGCTCTCGAACGCGCTCTTCCCCCCCATGATCGAGGTGTTGTTTCGTGCGAGCCTCACCCTTCAGACCGGCCGCGGCGACGCTCCTGGCCATCGCCCTGGCCGCCGTCGGTCTGACGTCCGCCGCCACCCCCGCGGTCGCCGCCACCATCCCCGCCGGTTCGGGCAGTTACACCGACGTCCGACCCGCCGGCACGTCCGGCCCCACGACGAACACCGGCGCACCCGTCACCCCCAAGCTCACGGCGGCCGCCCGGGACAAGCCCGTCCCGACCAACGACTGGTGGACCTCGCTCGCCTACCAGCGCTATGGCGACAACCCGTACTCCACCCCCATGTACGGTCACCCCCTCACGTACCAGGCCAAGGCCTCCGGCCTGGAGGTCGGCTACCCGACCACGCCCGCGATCGTCGGTGACGGCCGGCAGTACGAGTACGCCCACAAGGCCGATCTCACCGTAGGCCTCACCGGCCTGAACTCCCCCGACACCAAGGCCGACGCCTGGTCGGACTGGACCGTCACCCCGTACTGGGCGGACGGCACCCGGACCTTCCGCGCCACCATCGGCCACGGCATGCCGTTCGTATACGCCAAGGGCTCCGGCGGCGACGCCCGCGTCACGACCGCCTCCGCGCCCACCGTCTTCGCGGACGACGGCAACGTCCTCGGCATCACGGTCGCCGGTCACCACTACGCCCTCTTCGCCCCGACCGGCGCCGACTGGAACGTGTCCGGCACCACCATCACCGCCGCGCTGGCGGGCAAGGACTACTTCTCGCTCGCCGTCCTGCCCTCCACGGACGCGCTGGCGACCTACCGCACGTACGCGTTCAGCTTCGTCACCGGCTCCCGGGTGACCTGGCAGAGCGTCGGCGCCGACGTCCGGGCGACCTACACCCTGACCACGGAGGCCAAGGAGGGCACCGAACGCGGCACGCTCCAGGCCCTCTACCGCCACCAGTGGCTCCACACCACCGACGCGTTGACCCCGTACACGTACGTCTCACCGCGCGGCACCATGAAGGTGCGCGCGTCCGCCTCCTTCACCACCAGTCAGCGAAGCAGCGGTGTGGTGCCCGCCCTGCCCGCCTCCGACGGGATCGACCGGGCCCGCCTCGGCGCCTACCTCGACGAGGTCGCCAACGCCTCCGACCCGTTCTCCGGGGCATCCGACACCTACTGGACCGGCAAGGCGCTCGGCCGGCTCGCCCAACTGGTGCCCGTGGCCGACCAGATCGGCCGGACCGCGACCCGCGACAAGCTCCTCGGCCTGATGAAGGGCCGGCTCCAGGAGTGGCTCACGGCGGGCGGGGCCAGTGGGTTCGCCTACGACGGGGACTGGAAGACCCTCACCGGCTATCCGGCCTCGTACGGCAGTGACACCGAGCTCAACGACCACCACTTCCACTACGGCTACTACGTCTACGCGGCGGCGATCGTCGCCCAGTACGACCAGGCCTGGGCGGCGGACTCGGCCTGGGGCACGATGGTCAAGCACCTGATCCGCGACACGGCCAACCCGAGCCGCACCGACGCCGCGTACCCCTTCCTGCGGGGCTTCGACGTCTACGCGGGCCACAGCTGGGCCTCCGGCCACCAGGGCTTCGCGGCGGGCAACAACCAGGAGTCCTCGTCGGAGTCCACCAACCTCAGCGCCGCGCTGGTGCTCTGGGGCGCGGCGACCGGCGACACCTCGCTGCGCGACCTCGGCAGCTACCTGCTGACGACCGAATCCGAGGCGATCACCCAGTACTGGTTCGACGCGAACGAACAGGTCTTCCCCGCGTCGTACCGTTACGGGACGGTCGGCATGGTCTGGGGGAGCGGCGCCGCCTACTCCACCTGGTGGACCGCCAACCCGGAGGAGATCCACGGCATCAACGTCCTTCCCGTGACCGGTGGCTCACTGCACCTGGCCCGCGAGAAGGCCGCAATCACCCGGAACATCGCCGAGATGGAGCGCGAGAACGGCGGCCCGGCCCAGGAGTGGCGCGACCTGCTCTGGGAGTTCGAGGCGCTGGCCGCTCCGGCCTCGGCGAAGGCCAAGTGGGATGCGGTGAACGGGAACTACACCCCGGAACAGGGGGAGTCCAGGGCGCACACCTACCACTGGATCGGCACGCTCGACACCCTCGGCGCGCCGGACACGACGGTCGGCGCGGACCTGCCCACCGCCGCCGTCTTCACCAGGAACGGCGTCCGTACCTACACCGCCCACAACCACGGTTCCACCGCCCGTACGGTGACCTTCACGGACGGCAGGACCCTCGCGGTGGCGGCCCGTTCGACGGCCACGGCCACCGGCCCCGGCGGTCAGGACCCCGACCCGCCGGAACCGGGCCCGTCCACCGGCAACACCTTCCGCCTCAAGACCGGCGGCGTCCTGACCACCGCCACCACGGACCCGGCCGGGGCGGACACCCTGGCCTCGGCCGACGGCGTCAACCGGGACGGCACCCCGTACCGGCCGACCGTCTACGAGGCGCGGCAGGTCAACGGCAAGCCCGCCGCCGGAGCCGCCACCGCCTTCCGCCTCAGGGTGGACGCGGGCACCAGGGTCGGGCTCGCCCCGCAGGTCCGGGTCAGCTACGACCTGACCGGTGACGGCACCTTCGAGCGCACCGAGACCTTCCGCTACTTCGCGACCGACCCGCTCGCGGGCTGGGAGGAGTACACGCAGGCGGTCGGCGCCCAGGCCACCACCGGCAGCCTGGGCGAACTCAGGAACGGCACCGTCCGCCTGGAGGTCTGGAACGCCCTGGGCAACGGCACGTCCCAGCTCCAGACGGGCACGGACGCGGCGGTGCTGAGGATCCCGTACGTCTGACCCGGCGGCGCGGTGGTGCGGCGGGTCCCGGGCTCCGCGGAGCGGGGACCCGCCGTACGCGTACGTCGGGACCGGATCCGGGACCCGGACTCAGGCCGAGGCGCGCCGCACCAGCGTGGTCGGGGTGATCACCGAGTCCGGCGCCGCGCCGTTCCCCGTCCGGTCGAGGTTGCGCAGCAGCAGCCGTGCCATCAGGCGCCCCTGGCCCTCGATGTCCTGTCGGACGGTGGTCAGCGGCGGGTCGGTCTCCTTGGCCACCGGATCCATGTCGTCGAACCCTACGACCGCCACCCGCTCGGGCACCGCGATCCCGCGCTCCCGCAGGACCCGCAGGGCCCCCGAGGCCATCAGATCGTTGGCGACGAACACCGCGTCCAGGTCGGGCCGGCGTTCCAGCAGCTCGGCCATCGCCCGCGCCCCGCTCTCCACGGTGAAGTCGCCCTCGACGACGAGCGTGGGATCGGTGTCCACCAACACGTCCCGGTAGCCGTCGAAGCGGTCCATCGCCGAGGTCTGGTCGGACGGCCCGCCGATGTGGGCGATCCGCTCGCGCCCGAGGTCGCGCAGGTACTGCACGGCGACCCGGGCCCCGCCCCGGTTGTCGGCGTCGACGTACGGGACGGCCCGTTCGCCGGGGGCCGCCGTCCAGCCGGGCCGCCCCCCGAACACGGTCGGAACCCCCGCCCGCCGGGTGATCTCGGGCAGCGGGTCGTCGGTGTGCAGGGAGAAGGCGAGCGCGCCGTCCACGTGCCCGCCGGACAGGTACCGGGTGATCCGGCCGAAGTCCCCCGGCCCCTCCACCAGCAGCAGCACGAGCTGGGTGTCGTGGGCGGTCAGTTCCTTGCTGACGCCCCGGATCTGCTGGGAGAAGAAGGGGTCCGAGAAGATCCGCACCTCCGGCTCCGCGATGATGACGGCCACCGCGCCCGTCCTCCGGGTCACCAGGGTCCGGGCCGCGTGGTTGGGGACGTAGCCGAGCTCGTCGACCGCCCGGAGCACCTTGTCGACCAGCGGTTTGCGGACCCCGTCGCCCCCGTTGACGACCCGCGAGGCGGTGGCCCGGGAGACCCCCGCACGCGCGGCGACGGCCTCCAGGGTGGGGCGGGAACCGGGGGACTGCTCGGGCAAGGCGGTCGCTCCTCGTCGACGGGGGCGGCGACGCGCACGGTGGTGCGGACCTGTGCCGTCGCCGGATCCCCTACAGCTTAACGCCGGTACGGGCGCACTGAGAGCGCTTCCAACGGGCGCCCGCCCAGCTCACCGCGGGCGCCCCCGCCGGTGTGGACGGCGGCCCCGACACCCACCTTTTTGTGGGTACTTGGCGGACGGACCCGTACGCGCCAAGGTGGGTGGTGTCGGGGGCCGCACGACACGCAAGGAGGAAGCGGCGGCTCAGGACGCGGCCCGGGAGCGCGAGCGCTCCAGCCGGTCCAGCCGACCGTGGCCCCACCGCGACACGGGGCCGAGCGCCTCGGACAGTTCACGCCCGTAGGCGGTCAGCGAGTACTCGGTCTTCGGCGGCCGGACCTCGAACACCTCCCGGTGCACGAGCTCGTCCTCCTCCATCTCGCGCAGCGCCTGCGTCATCACCTTCTCGCTCAGGCCCGGCAACATGCGGCGCAGCGCACCCGGACGCATCGGACCGGACTCCAGCAGCCACAGCAGGGTGGTCTTCCACTTCCCGTCGATCACCGCGATCGCGGCGGTCACCCCGCACATGTTCGGGTCCTGTGCCCGGCCACGCGTCATCCCCCGACCCCTTTTCTTCCTCGTGTTCACCCACGGGCCCACTCGCCCACTTCCAAGGAGCACCTTCGTGACCGCACCGCATTCCCCGTCCACCGACGTGACCGTGATCGGCCTGGGGCCGATGGGGCGGGCACTGGCCGGCGCGTTCCTCGCCGCGGGCCTGCGGACCACGGTCTGGAACAGGACCCCCGGCCGGGACCGGGAGCTCGTCGACCTCGGCGCGACCGGGGCCCGCGGCGCCGCGGAGGCGGTGGCGGCGAACCCGCTGACCGTCGTCTGCGTCGTGAACCACGACGCCGCCGACTCCGTCCTGCGGGATCGGGCCGTCACCGACGCCCTCAAGGGCCGTGCCGTCGTCAGCCTCACCGCCGACACCCCCGCCCGCGCCCGGGACGCCGCCGCCTGGGCCTCCCGGCACGGCGTCCGCTACCTCGACGGAGCGATCATGACCCCGGCGGCGACGATCGGCGGCCCCGACGCCGTCTTCCTGTTCAGCGGGCCGGCCGACCTCCACGCCGAACTGCGTCCGGTGCTCGACGCCCTCGGCGGAACCCACCACCACCTCGGGGAGGAGATCGGCCGGGCCGCCGCCTACGACATCGCCCTGCTGGACGTGTTCTGGACCGCCATGGCGGGCTACGCCCACGCCCTCGCGGTGGCCCGGGCCGAGGGCATCACCGCCCGCGAACTCGCCCCCTTCGCCCAGGGCATCGGCGCCATCCTCCCCGGGATCTTCGCGGAGGCCGCCGAGGACGTGGACGGCGGCGGCTACTCGGGCGAGGGCAACCCGATCACCTCGGCCGTCTCCTCCATGGCGCACATCGTGGAGGCTTCGGAAGCGCACGGCATCGACGCCTCCGTCCTGCGCGCGGCGGAGGGGCAGGCCCGCCGCGCCATCGGCCTCGGCCACGGCACGGACGGCTTCATGCGCGTCACCGAACTCCTCGGCCGTACCGCGGGAGCGCGCTGACGGCTCGCCGCCCACCACGACGTCGGTCGGGTCGACTTCGCGCGGGAGGTCCGGCGCCGGCTCGCCGAGGTCGTCACCCCGGACCGGGGCGACGCCGTCACCGGGGACCGACGGGCCGACCACGCCACCGGATCCGCGCCGGCCGCGCCGCGCGGCGGTGGTCGGTGTCAGCCCCGGAGCCGGTCGCGCTGGAGCCGGTGGGCGACGGAGCGGCGTACGGAAGCGGAGGGGGTGGTGCTCTTCGGGGGAAGGTCGAGGCCGCGGCTGATCTCGTCGTAGGCGGCCCGGTACCCGCCGGGCAGATCCGACCGGTGCAGCCTCAGGTCCTCCTCGACGAGCCGCCTCAGCGCGTCGGTGTTCTGCGAGGTGAAGCGTTTCTTCCCCCGGGCGAGCGCGTCGACGTGGCGGGCACAGTGTGCGGTCCCGTCGAGGGCCTCGGCGATCTCCTCGGCCAGGCCCCAGAGCCGTCCTTCGAGCCAGGGGACGTCGTGTTGGTCGAGGGAGACCCCCAAGGGCGGGCGCGGCCCGTCGTCCTTGTGCTTCAGGATCTGCTTGGACACGGCCGCCTGACTCATGTCGGTGAGTCGCGCGATGCGCTGCTGCGTCCAACCGAAACCCGCGAACACCTTGATCATCTCGGTGCGCAGCCTGCGCATCTCCTCGCCCGCGCGGATGACCTCGTTCATGCCGGCCAGCATCTGCTCGGCTTGCTCCTCGGTCAGCGTCCCGGGGGCCTGTGGCTTGCTCTCTTCGCTTGGCACCACTCGGTTATACACCAGACCGCCCGCTGTCATAACCCGGTTGTACAACCAGGTTGTAGCGGGCATGATCCTCGTCATGCCCACCTTCCGCGCTCCTGATGGAACCCGCCTCTCCTACCGCGTGTCCGGTGACGGCGACCCGCTCGTCTGCATCCCGGGCGGCCCCGCCGACTCCGTCTACCTCGGCGACCTCGGCGGTCTTTCGGCGCACCGTCGACTGATCGTCCCGGACCTCCGCGGCACCGGCCGGTCCGCGATCCCCGAGGACACCTCCTCCTACCGGTGCGACCGTCTGGTCGACGACGTCGAAGCGCTGCGCGAGCACCTCGGCCTCCCACGGATGGACCTGCTCGCCCACTCCGCCGGCACGAACATCGCGACGCAGTACGTGGCCCGATACCCGCACAGGGTCGGCAGGCTCGCCCTGATCGGCCCCAGCCCCCGGGCCGTCGACGTGACGATCACGGCAGAGACGCGTCGCGAACTCGCACGGCGCCGGCGGAACGAGCCCTGGTTCCCGGCGGCGTTCGCCGCCCTGGAGGCGATCACCGAGGGCACGGGCGGCGACTTCGAAGCCATCGCCCCCTTCTTCCACGGCCGGTGGGACGCGGTGGCACAGGAGCACCACGAGGCCGGTCGGCCGCGCAACCGGGACGCTGTCGCGCTCTTCGCGGCCGAGGGCGCCTTCACCCCCGCGCGCACGCGCGCGGCGCTCGCCTCCTGGCGCTCTCCCGTCCTCCTGCTCACGGGCGAGCTCGACCTGAACAGCCCGCCCGTGGCCGCGGCCGAGATCGCGGAGCTGTTCCCCGACGCCGCGCTCCTGGTGCAGCGCGGAGCGGGCCACTACCCCTGGCTCGACGACGCCGACCGGTTCACGGCGGCCACGGCGGCGTTCCTGAACGGATGACCCGCCCGCGACCGCGGGCGGCCGGCCGAGACGACTGCGCCGTTCGGGTAACCGTTGTCCCGCCGGTGCGTTGGGGTTGGTGTATCCGCGCGGCGACGCCGCCGACGCCGTAACGGCCGGCCTCGTTCGCCCTTCCCGGTCTGGAGTGCCGTGTACCCACCCCCCGACGCATCCCCCTTCCGGCCGGTCGGCCCCCGCCCCTGGCATCCGCTTCTGGCGGTTCCCGCCGTGATCGTCGCGACGCTCGTGGTTCCCCCGCTGGGCGCCGCGCTCGCGTTCATGGCCCGCTGGGGCAAGGCGGGCAAGGTGGTGACCGTGGTCTCGGCCTCGATCTGGTTCTTCGTCCTCCTCGTCGCCGGATCGAACCCGAAGGACACGCAGGCGGACGGCAAACCCCAACCGCGACCGACCGCCACGATCACCGTCACCGCACCGGCCCCACCACCGGTCGCGCCCCCCGCCCCGGCCACCACTCCCGCTCCCGCGACCACACCGGCACCCGCGTCATCGGCTCCGCCACCGGCGCCCGCCCCCACCCCGCCGCCGAGCCCGGCCGAGGCCCCTCCCGCCCCTCCGCCGAGCCGGCCGCGCACCCCCGCCGCCGACGACGCCAAGCCGAGGACCGCCGACCCCACGCCGGCCGACAGGAGCGCCGCCGTGGGTGGCCCGAACCCCGGCGGAGGCGGCGTCTCGTACCGGAACTGCTCCGCCGTCAGGGCGGCGGGGGCGAACCCCATCCGCAGGGGAGACCCCGGATACGGACGCCACCTCGACCGCGACGGCGACGGCGTCGCCTGCGAATGAGCCCCCGCGCCGCCGCCCCCGTCAGGGGGTCACGATGGCGAAGTCGGGGTCCGGGGCGTCGAGGGCTCCGAGGAGCTGTATCAGTCGGGCGGGATCGCCGCCCCGGGCAGGGGGCGTCCGCGCTCGGCCGTTCGGGTAGCGTCGCGGTTCCGGAGCCCTGAAGACCGCCCGCCTCGCACCACGTCCACGGTTCGAGCGCCTTGGATGGACCGAGGTGAAGCCGATTCCCCCGCCGATGCCGGCGGGGACCGATGGAGGGGAAGTCCATGGGCGATTTCGTTCACACGGCCGCACGCATCGCCGCCGTACTCGGCGTCGTGGTGGCGTCCGCCATGACGGGGACCAACGCCCAGGCCGCCAGTGGCGGCGGGTGCGGAACCTACTACGAGGGGGCCGGTGCCCAGTACGTCAAGATCAGGACGTGCATCGCCTCACCCCGTGCGGGAGTGGGGCGCCCCGACGCCTACATCAGCCTGGATTCCCGACACCCGGCGTGCAGGATCGCCATCCGGACCGTCCGGACGGGCGATGCGCGGGTCGTGTCCGACAAGGTGCACCCCTGCCCGTCCGGAGCCATCGGGGACCGGCGCTTCACCGCTCCCGACTTCCGGGACGACACGGCGGAGTTCGGGGAGGGCTACGCCACCTACACCCAGATCAACTGGACGGCTTCCGGAACGTGGACGATGCCCTACCGCAGCCCGTGGCTGAAGCTCCCGTAGGAGCGCGGGCCCCCGGCAACCGACCGGTTCGCGCCACCGCTTGACCTGATCCACGCCTGGAGCGGGGAGATCCGGCCTGCCAAGCTGGGCCCACGGCACGGACGGGGGAGACATGAGCGCGCACGCGTACGAGATCCGGGTCGGCGGCGACTCGGGCGGCGAGGACCTGCGGCGCCTGGCCCAGTGGTTGAGGGACGACGAGTACGTCGGAGAAGCCGGAGAGCTCACCTTCGAGGCCGGACCGCCCGTCGAGGGGGCCATGGGGGCGGCGTTCGAACTGATCCAGTTCTGCGTGGACAGCGGATTCCAGACGGCCAACCTCGTCCTCGCGATCACCCTCTGGCGCCGCACCCGGTCCGAGCCGCCGACGGTCACCATCGAGCGCGACGGCGTGCGCGTCGAGGTCCACAGCGCGGACCCGGACGTCGTGGCACGCCTGGCCGCCCGCCTCGAGAATGGCTGAGGAGACCACCGCGGCCACCCTGCCCGACCCTTCCTCCTCCTGGGCCGTCCTCATCGGCTGCTCCGGCTACGAGCACTTCGAAGACCTGCCGGCCGTCGCCAACAACCTGCTGACGCTGCGGCAGTTCTTCACCTCCTCGGAGGGCTGGGCGCTGCCCGAGGAGCAGTGCGTCACCATCGCCGATCCGCGCACCCCCGGCGAGGTCGTCAATCCGCTGCGCACGGCGGCGGGCCGGGCCCGGGACGCCCTCTTCGTGTACTACGCGGGCCACGGCGTCCTGGACGACGAGCTGCGCTTCCACGTGTCCCTGACCGGTTCGGCGGGCGACGAGCCGTGGTCCTGCCTGTCGTACGAGTGGATCCGCAAGGCGCTCGCCGGCGCCCGCGCCCCGAGGAAGGTGGCCGTGCTGGACAGCTGTTTCAGCGGCAAGGTCCACCTGGGACTCATGTCCCGCCCCTCCGACGCCGTGCGCGCCGGCACGAGCGCGCGGGGGACCGTGGTCCTCACCTCGGCGCGGGACGACCGCGTCGCCCTGGCGCCACCCGGGGACCGGTACACGGCCTTCACCGGCGAGCTGCTGACGGTCATGACCGAGGGCGTTCCCGGCGGACCCGCCCTGATCACGGTCGACGGCGCCTACGAGCACGTGAAGCGGTCCCTCGCGAGCAGGGGGCTGCCCCGGCCGGACCGCACCGGCAGCGACACCGCGGGCTCGCTCGTCCTGGCCGTCAACGCGGCGGCGGACCTGCCGTCCACGGGGCCCGTGGTGGCAGCGGCCTCGTTCCGCGACACGATGCGCCGACTGGCCGCGCGTACCGGCCCTGCCACCGTGCCCGAGGCGCCCGAGGACCCGAACCCGGAATCGGCCGGCCCCTTCCCCGGAGAGGTGCTCCGGGGCCGCTACAGGGTGCGCGCGTGTCTGGGCGTCGGCTCGATGTCGAGGGTGTACGCCGCCCACGACCGGATCCTGGGGCGGACGGTGGCCATCAAGATGGCCTCGGGGGCCCTGGCGCGCGGTGGCGACGCGCACGACGAGGCCCGGGTCGTGGCCGGCCTCAACCACCCGGCGATCGCGACCGTGCACGACGTGTGGAGGTACCGGGACGGCGACTGCATCGTCATGGAGTACATCGACGGCCGCGACCTGGCCCGGTTGAGACTGCGGACCGCGCTCACGCCGGCCGAATGCGCCGCCATGGCCCACGAGTTCCTCGGAGCGCTCGCGTACGCGCACGACGCGGGGGTCGTCCACTGCGACGTGAAGCCGGCCAACATCATGATCACCGTCGAGGGGCGGGTCAAGATACTCGATTTCGGCATAGCGGGCAGAGTGGCGGACGCGCACCCCGGCAGCCACGCCGGCATCCACGCGGGCGGCTTCGTCGGAACCCCGCGCTTCGCTCCCCCCGAGTCGTTCGCGGGAGCGCCCCCGGACGTCCGGCGTGACGTCTACGCCTGTGGCGTCACCCTGTTCTTCCTGCTCACCGGCGAGCTGCCGTTCGACGCCGAGGCCGACGGCGACGCCGAGGCCGGTCACGGGGACTTCCTGCCGCCGCAGGCCAGGACGTCGCACGTGCCGAGACCGTCGTCCCTCGCCCCCGGGGTCAGCCCCGGCCTCGACGCGTTGGTGATGCGGGCCATGCACCCCGACCCGGAGCGGAGGTTCCAGACGGCGGCGCAGATGAGGTCGGCCCTCGCCCACCACCCCCGGCTGCCCGACCGCGACCGCCCCCTCGGCCGCTCCACGCCGGCCGACTCCGTCGGCCGGGTGCGTTGACGCGCCGCGTCCCACCCGTCGAGCGTCCGCGCATCGGCCCCGGACACCGTGCTGTCAGTGCCCTTTGGCAGCATGCACCCATGAGCAAGGTAGTGAACTACAGCATGGCGAACCGCGGCGAGGTCGCGCGCTTCGTGCCCGCCCTGGACCTGAGCGCCGACGAAGCGCGACGCCTGGACAACATGCGCGTCAGGGCGAAGGCGCGACAGGACAGTCTCGACCAACAGGGCGTGGACTGGGGGCTTTCGATCCCGGACGCCCTGGAGGAGCTGGTGACCGGCAAGGCCGAATCCTCCGCCGAATACGCCGGCTGCGCCTACTACGCGGCCCTCCAGGTCATCATCGACCACAACGCGAGCGACAGCGCGACCCTGGCGAGCTACCGGAGCCCCGTCACCTACTTCTCCGCCCTGGACGACGCCCTCGGCGCGGCGGGCGTCCCGGCCGAACTGCTGCCCTACCAGTACGTCTTCAGCGGCCCGCCCGCGGAGATCGGGATCCGCGTACCCCGTCCCACGGACGGCTCGCCGGAGATCGGCTGCTGGCCCCTGGCGAAGGCCGTCCCCGCGGTGGAGGCCTACCGCGCGGCCCTGGGCCGCGTCGACGCCGATCTGCGGTACGACCTCGGGGAACTGATCGAGGCCCTCGACGGTTGGGCCTCGGACTGGACCGCCAACGAGGGGGCCTGGTGGTGGGCCGAGGACGGCTCGATCTTCTTCTCGATCACCGGCTGACCTCCGGGGAGACCGCCCGGGGGCCGAGGGGCTCCTCGGCGGCGGTCGGGGGTGCGAACAGCTCCCGGACGGTTTCGGCGGCCGTCTCGCGCAGCCAGGTGTGGGCGCGGTCGTCGTCGTGGCGCCGGTGCCACAGCAGGTGCAGCGGTACCTCGGGCAGCGGGAGCGGCGCCCGCAGCGTGATCAGGCCGAGCCGGTCGCGGGCGGTGCGGGTGACGGCGTCGGGCAGGGTGACGACCAGGTCGGTGTCGAGGGCGAGCCGCAGCGCGAAGGCCGTGGTGGGCCCGGCGGCGACGACCCGCCGTTCGAGGCCCCGCGCGGCCAGGGCGTCGTCGATCCCATCGCGCAGGCGCCCGCGCCGCGAGACGGTGAGGTGGTCGGCCGCCGCGTAGCGCTCCGCGTCCGGCGGACCTTCGGCGAGCGGGTGGCCCGGCCGCACGGCGACGACCAACCGGTCCCTGCCGACGAGGCGGTGGCGGACGTCGGGGAGCGCCGCAGCGGCGGTACCCGATTCGAGGTCCACCTCGCCCCGACGCAGCTCCGCGTCGTCCGTCCCGGACTCCGCGGGCAGGCGTATCCGGACGCCGGGGGCCTGCCGGCGGACCGCGGCGATCAGGGCGGGGCCGCAGGCCTCGGTCAGGGCGTCGTGCCAGCGCACGGTGAAGTCCCGTTCCAGAGAGGCCAGATCGAGTTCCTGCTGCGTGGACAGGAGCCGGTGGGCCTGCTCGACGAGGGCGTGGACCTGCGCGCGCATGGCCAGCGCGCGCGTGGTGGGGACCATCGTGCGGCCCGTGCGGACCAGGATCTGGTCGCCGGTGGCCTTGCGGATGCGGCCCAGGGAACGGCTCATCGCCGGTGGCGTGACGTGCAGTCGGGCCGCGGCGCCGGCGACACTGCCCTCTTCCAGCAGGGCGTCCAGGGCCGTGAGCAGGTTCAGATCCAGTTGCATGGCGCTCACTCTACAAGTGACAAGCATGCACTTGTTGTTAATGATCGGGCGGCCTACCTTCGAAGTGCGGGGAACGGAACGACCGCCCCGCCCCCTCCTCTTCGAACGATCCCCAGGGAGCCCGCCATGAGCACAGCCATGCCTTTCGACGCCGGTACGACGCTCCTGTCGGACGTGACGGCCGCGGTGCGGACCGCCGGCCGCACGCTGCTCGACCGCCACACCCCGCACGCCAGGGGCGTGAGCCTGGACGAGGTCGTCGCCGAGATCCACGCCAACGACGACGCGGTGCTGGACGTGCTGCGCGAACCCCTGCTGCGGGCCAGGCCGGGTTCGCGGTGGGCCGAGGACGAGCTGGCCGGCGGCGCGCTCCCGCCGGGGGAGTGGTGGGTCGTCGACCCGGCCGAGGGCAACATCAACCACGTCCACGGCATGGAGGAATGGGCCGTCACCGCCACCCTGGTCCGCGACAACCGGCCGGTGCTCACCGTCGTCCACCTGCCGCTGAACGGCGACACCTACACCGCGGTCGCCGGCGGCGGCGCACACCTCAACGGCCGTGCCCTGAAGGTGTCCGCCAAGACCGACCTGGGCGCCGCGCTCAGCGGCACCGGCCAGGCCCGGCCCGGCGAGGACGAGCGCACCTACCGGCGGATCGGCGACTCCGTCACCGCCATGCTCCTGAGCGGTCTGGTCGTGCGCGTGTCCGTGCCCGCGACGATGCAGCTCATCCACGTCGCCGCCGGGCGCACGGACGCGTTCTGGCAGTTCTCCGACGTCCGCTCCGGGCTGGTCGCCGGCGCCCTGCTGGTCTCCGAGGCCGGAGGCACCGTCACCGACCTGGCGGGCGAGCCCTGGTCCACCGCCGGCCGCGACTTCCTGGCCGCCGCCCCCGGGATCCACGCGGCCGCCCTGAAGGTCCTCTCGCCCCTCGCCTGACCCCACGCGTCCCCCTTCCCCACCCCGAGACCGCAAGGAGCACCCCCGCATGACCCGCATCGGCATCCTGGGCACCGGCCGCGTCGCCACCCACCTCGCCGCCGGCCTCACCTCGGCCGGACACCGCGTCACACTCGGCACCCGCGACCCCGAAGGCCGCGCCGCCCGCGCCACCGGGCTCGCGCCGGAGTCGTCGATCGCCTTCGCCGACCACCGCACCACCGCCCGCACCGCGGACGTCGTGATCAACGCGACGCCCGGCGACGGCTCCCTGGAACGCCTCGCCGAGCTGCGCACCGAACTCGCGGGCAAGATCCTGGTCGACGTCTCCAACGCCACCCGCGACGCCGCCGACGGCCTGCCCGGAGACCTCTGCCATCCCGGCGGCAGCCTCGCGGAGGAACTCCAGGCCGCGCTGCCCGACACCCACGTGGTCAAGACCCTCAACACCATGCTGTTCACGGTCATGACCGCCCCCGAAACCCTCGCCGTCCCGCCGACCGCCTACCTCTCGGGCGACGACGAACACGCGAAGAGGACCGTCACCGACCTGCTCGGCGACCTGGGCTGGCATCCCGAACAGATCGAGGACCTCGGCGACATCACCACGGCCCGTGCCACCGAGGCCATGGTCCTGATCGTCCCCCACGTCCTGCGCCGACACGGCTTCAGGCCCTTCGCGGTCTCGCTGGCCCGCTGACCGGCCGGGCCCGGACCGCGCGGCTCACTTGGATATCAGTCGCCCCACCGCGCCGGGCCCGGTCGTCAGCGCCGTGTGGGTGGCCCGCCAGGCGTCGTCGCCGGGGTGGAGCCGGGTGCGCAGGTACGCGGCGGTGAGGCGGGCGAGGGCGGCGACCCGCTCGGGGCTCTCGTCGGTGGTCTCGGCGGCGTCGTATCCGGCGATGCCGCCGAGTCCGTGCTCCGCGTCGAACAGGGTGAGCAGGGATTTGGGGCCGGGGGCGAGGGTGTAGGGGTCGGCGTGCCAGGCGGGGCCCATGTCCGTGAAGTGTCGGGGGTCGTCCTTGTCGCCCGTGACGACCAGCGTGGGCGTGGTCATGGTGGAGAAGTCGACGGCGCCGATGATCGGCCACTGCGCGGCCATGGGTCCGTTGAAGACTTCGCCGCCCCTGCCGGGAGGTGCGAGCAGTACGCCGGCCTTGACGCGCGGTTCGAGGAGGCGCACCACGTCCCCGGTGTCGGGATCGGTGAGTCCGGCGCCCAGCAGGAGGGCGGCCGTGAAGCCGCCGAGCGAGTGTCCGGCGAGGGCGACCTTGGTCGGGTCGATCCGTCCGGCGAGTCGCGGGACGGCGTCCTCGATCACGTCGAGCCGGTCGAGGACGTGGCTCATGTCCTCGGCGCGGGAGCGCCAGAAGTCGGGTGCTCCGGGGGCGTTCGCGACGAGGGCGGTCAGCGTCCTGGACGTGAGGTGCGTGGGCTGGACGACGACGAATCCGTGCGCCGCCCAGAAGTCGGCCAGCGGCGCGTACCCGTTGAGCGAGGAGAGGTGGTGCGAGGGGCCGTGGCCGTGCGAGAGGAGGAGGACGGGGAGGCCGGTGCCCGTCAGGGGCGCGGAGACGCGCACCTGGAGGTCCACGGGACGTCCGGGCACGGACAGGGTGACGGGGCTGAGGGACAGGACCGGGACGGGCGCCCCCAAGGCGTCCGCGTCGGCGGTCGCGGGACGGGTGGCGGTGGTGGTGGACGTGCTGGACGTGCTCACGGTATTGGCTCCCTTTCGGTGGCGCCTGCCACCCGCCGGACTCTGCCGGTGGTGGGCGGACAAGGCGGTCAGGGGGCTGCGTTTCGGCTAAGCTGAAACGGAGCGCTGCTCCATTTACTATCCGGAGCGCTGCTCCGTTTTGTCAACCGGTGTCGACGGAGAACGGGAGAACGTGATGGCCGCCGAGGGTCCTGCGGGGGACGCGCCGTCCCGAGGCAAGCGGGCCGACGCCCAGCGCAACCGGGAGACGGTGCTCGCCGCCGCGGCCGAGGAGTTCGTCTCCTCCGGCGTCGACGCGCCGATCCGCCGCATCGCGGCCCGGGCGGGCGTCGGGATGGCCACGATCTACCGGCACTTCCCCACCCGGGCGGACCTTGTCACCGCCGTGTACCGGCACCAGATCGAGGCCTGCGCCGAAGCCGGCCCGAACCTGCTGGCGCAGGCCCCGTCCCCGCTGGAGGCGCTGCGCCTGTGGGTCGACCTCTTCGTCGACTTCCTCGTCACCAAGCACGGACTCGCGGACGCCCTCCGCTCCGACGACGACCGCTTCGCCGCGCTGCACGCCCACTTCCTCGACCGCCTGCTGCCCGTATGCGCCCAACTCCTCGACGCCGCCGTCGAGTCCGGCGACATCAGGCCCGGTACGCAGCCCTACGAACTGATGCGCGGCATCGGCAACCTCTGCGTCGGCCGCGACGACGACCCCCGCTACGACCCGAGACGCCTGATCGCCCTGCTCCTGCGGGGACTCCAGCACCCCTAGGGCCTGATCTCACCGAACCCGCACGCGGCCCCGTCCCCGGTGGTGGGGGCGGGGCCGCGCGGGGTGCGTCAGGCGTCGGGGAGCAGGCGCAGGGTGAGGGCCAGTCGCCCGGGGCGGCCTGCCGTCGCCTCGATGGGGGTGTTGATCCGCGCGGTCTCCACGCACAGGAAGTGGCGGTAGTCCTCGTCCGTCAGGTCGGCCATGGAGGCCGACAACTCCGGGCCCGGGTTCCAGACCACGACGTCGCCGGCCTGGTCGTGCGTCACCTCGATGGCCCGGCCGAGGGTCCTGTCGTCGATGACGGTGGTCTTCTCGGGCCGGGTGTAGACCCGTTCGACGTGGCCCTCGGGCGTCACCGCGCCGCCGGCGTCCACCACGTCCTCGGCGAGGAGGTTGTCGCGGTACGGGGCGCCGAGGCCGGTGACCTCCGCCGTGCCGAGGTCTCCGATCGGCAGGTAGGTGTGCAGGGCGGCCGTGGCGACGAACTCGCCGTGTGCCTCGATCTCGACGTCGCACGCCGCACCGAGCCTGATGCGCGTGTCCAGGGTGAACTCGTGCGGCCACAGCGCGAGCGTCGCCTCGGAATCCCGCAGGCGAAGGGTCAGCAGGACCGAGTCCTCGTCGCTGTCGTGCTCCACCAGCTCCCACAGGAGGTTGCGGGCGAAGCCGTGCGAGGGGAGCGAGGGGGACGCGGCGGGCCCGAACCAGGGCCAGCACAGGGGTACGCCGCCCCGGATGGGCTTGCCCGCCTGCCAGCCGGCCCGCTCGCCCAGCCACAGGCCGGGCGCGGAACCCGTCGGCTGCCAGGCGATCAGCTGGCCTCCCTGGAGGCTGACCACGCCCCGCACGCGCGGGTGGTCGACCACCACGACCGGGATCTCGCCGATCCGGCGGAGGGTCACCGAGTCGGACAGCCGCTCGGTGACGGCCAGGCTGAAGAATGCGGAAAGTTCGTCGCTCATGCCCCGACTCTCGACAACCGATGGCGAGCTGGTCAAATCCGGCGTTCGTCAAGGCCGCGACGAAGGGCCCGCCTCCCGCCGCGGCAGGAGGCGGGCCCGAGCCGGCCGGGTGCCGGGGTGCTATTCCGCGGCCTTCTTCAGCGCCTTCAGCCACGAGACGAGCGAGTCGTCGAGCGCGGCCGCGAGGTGGGCGCGGTCGGCCTCGACGGGGGCGCCCGCCCAGGACTCCCGGGTGTGGACCACGACCGCGTCGCCTTCCTGGGTGAACGTCCACTCGTGCACGCCGGTGATGCCGTGCGCGGGGCCGCCCCACAGGATCCGGTGCCGGGCCTCGTCGACCGCGTAGACGGTGGAGTCGATGGTCAGTCCCGCCGTCACCCAGTGGAAGGTGGCGCCGGGTGCGACGGGGCCGTCGAGGCGGGCCTCGGTGATGTCGTGCTGCCAGTCGGGCCACAGGCCGATGTCGGTGTGCAGCTCCCACACCCGCTCCAGGGGAGCGGCGATCCGGATGGTGTGGTCGGCGATGACGGGCGCGTTCTCGTCGATGGTGGTGGGGTAGGTCATGACGACTCCTCGGTGTGGGTCGGTGTGGGTGGGTGTGGGTCGGGGTGAGCCGCCGCCGGTTTCGGCAGGGGCGCCATGCGAGGGGGAGGGGGCCCGGGCCGCCGCTGCGGGGGAATCAGGGGCGGCCCGGGCGGTCGGTGGGTGGCCGGCGCGCGGCCGGTCGGTCAGACGCTGTGGTCGGTGTCGGGGATCCAGTGGCCGTGGATGCCGGCGGGCACCCGTCGGGGGAGTTCCACGGCGGCCACGGTGCTGAGGTCGCCCGCGTCCAGGACGAGCAGCTCCGAGGCATCGGCGGTCAGGTCGCTGACGATGGTGAGCAGGTAGCCGTCGTCCTCGGACGTGCCGCCCTCGGCGGGTGCGAAGACGGCCTCGCCCGGCATCCGGCCCTCACCGTGCGCCAGCAGCCTCTCCTTCCCCGTCCGGGTGTCGAACTTGACGGTGTGGTAGCCCGACAGGCCCGCGCCCGGGAAGGCGATGGCGTAGCTGTAGCGGTAGTCGGCGCCGGTGTGGGCGTCGTTGATCGACGGGAACTCGGTGACCAGCCCGTTCAGGGGCTCGGAGGTGACCTTGCCGCCGACCGGGTCGATGACCCAGCGGTGGAACGTCGACCCGGTCGCCGGGCTCGCGCCGAACCCGGGGGCGCCGACCCACCACTTCCACGAACTCTCCCAGGCGGAACGGTCGAAGGACGGCGCCTCCAGGACGATCCGGCCCAGCGCGTCGGTGTAGGCGTTGGCCACGTGCAGCAGCGCCGCCTGGTCGGGCACCTCGAACCAGCGGGCCGGGCCCCCGGCGCGCGGCACCACGCCGAGGCGCAGCGGGACGTCGTCGTGCCAGCGGTAGGGGATGCCGGAGTGTTCCGCGTGGTCGAAGACGACCGGCGAGGAGATGAAGACGACGTGTTCGCGGGTGATGGCGAAGTCGTGCATGAGGGAGGGGCCGGCGCCGTCGATCACCTCCGAGCGGATGATCGCTCCGGAGGCGTCGGCCACGTAGTAGGTCAGGTAAGGAGGGAAGGGACCGTAGCCGAAGAAGTGCAGTTCGCCGGTGACCGGGTCCTCCTTGGGGTGGGCGGTCATCGCGCCGGTGAGCCTGCCGCCGAAGTCGTGGACCCCGATCGTCTCCAGGTCGGCGCTGACCTCGTAGGGCAGGTTCGCCTCCTGAAGGGCCAGGTAACGGCCCCCGTGGAAGATGATGTTGGTGGCGGCGGCGCTGACGTCGAGCTCGGTCCCCGTGAACGGCACGCCGTCCAGGAAGGGGGTGCGTACCCAGCGGTTGCGGTACCACTCGGCCCGCCCGTCCTTCAGCCGGATCCCGTGGAGCATGCCCTCGCCCCGGAACCAGTGGCTGGGCGTGATGCCCGGCTTGGGGTTGTGCCCGTTGCGGAAGTAGCGGCCGTTCAGCTCGGGCGGGAGGGTGCCGCGCACCTTCAGGTCGCGACCGGTGATCTCGTCGGTGACGGGGGCGAAGTGGCCGCTGAGGTAGGGCTTGTCGAGCGTCATGGTCAGGCCTTTCGGGTGGACCGCGCCGGGAGGGCGGACAGGAGGGAGATCACGAGGGTCAGGGCGGCGCAGGCCAGGAAGGCCGAGCCGATGGAGGGGAGCAGGGTCAGGAAGGACAGTCCGACGGCGCCGCCGATCTGCCGGGTGGCGTTGACCAGACCGCCGGCCAGGCCGTTGTCGGAGGCGGCGACGCCCGCCGAGGACAGCGCGGTGAGCCGTACGAAGGCCACCCCGAGCCCGGCGCCGATCAGGAGCGTGGGCCCGAGCAGGTCCACGGGGAAGCTGCCGTCGGCCGGCGTCCGCGACAGCCAGGCCAGACCGACCGCGAGGACAGCCAGCCCCGCCGGCAGGACCGCGCGGCCGGACAGCCGCCCGGTGGCCCACGAGGCAAGGCTGATCACGATCGCGAGGGGCAGCTGGGTCAGCCCCGCCTCCAACGGCGTGTAGCCGAGGACGCGTTGCTGGTAGAGCGGCAGGAAGTAGAACAGGCCGAGCCAGACCGCGCCCAACAGCGCCATCAGCACACCGGGCAGCGCCACCACCTTCATGCGCGCCGGCAACAGCGGCTCGGGAGCCCGGCGCTGGAGCACAACGAACACCCCGAGCAGCACCAGTCCGGCCACGGCGATCACCCAGGGGCCCGACAGCCCGTAGGTGAGGGCGACCAGCCCCGCCGTCACCGTCACCGCACCCGGCAAGTCCAGGCTTCCGCCGCGCGGCCGGTCGGCTCCGACGAGCCGCCACGTCGCCACCAGGACGGCCAGGGCGAGCGGCACCATCACCACGAACACCGCACGCCACCCGTACAGGCTCGTCAGCACCCCGCCCAGCAGGACACCGGCCGCCCCGCCGGCCCCGGAGACCGCGCCCCACACCCCGAGGGCGGTGCCGCGCGCCCTGCCGCCCGGATGGAGCGTCAGGACGAGGGCCAGCGCCGTGGGCGCCAGCAGCGCCGCGCCGACGCCCTGCACCGCCCGGCTGACGATCAGCGTCGTCGCCGTGGGCGCCAGCGCCGCCCCGAGGGAGGAGGCGGCGAACAGCCCGACGCCGGTGAGGAACACCCGGCGCAACCCGTACACGTCGCCCGCCCGCCCACCGGCCAACAGCAGGGCGCCGAAGGCGAGGACGTAGGCGTTGACCGTCCAGGCCTGGGCCGTGTCGGACAGTTCGAGCCCGGCCCGGATACGGGGGAGGGCGACGTTCACGATCGAGGCGCTCAGTACGACGAGGAACTGGGCCGTGGCCAGGACGACCAGCGGTGTCCATCCGGTGGCGGTCCGCGGCGCCGGGTCGGTGCCGGTCGGTTGCGGTGCGGTGCGGTTCATGGCTCAACCCTCGCGGCGGGCGCCCCCCGCTCGCGTCGGTGGTCATCACCTATAGGCGACGCGGGCGCCGTAGGTGTCGCCCGCGCGCCCGGTGCCCGCCCCGGGCCCGCCTCGGGCTCGCCCCGGGCCCGCCCGGAGGGGAGGGCAGGAGCGGAACAGGCCGTTCCCGGATTCCCCTGGCGCGCACCACCGCATAGGTTGGCGATCATGCCCGCAACGCACACGTACGCCGACGTACTGATCGGTCGACAGGACGAGACACGCCGGCTCGAAGCGCTGCTCGACGCGGCCCGCGAGGGCCGGGGCGGCGCCCTGCTCCTGCGGGGTGAGCCGGGCATCGGCAAGAGCGCGCTGCTGGACCACCTGCACCGCGCGGCGAACGGATTCCTCGTCATGCGGGCGTCCGGCGCCGAGTTCGAGAGCGAACTGCCCTTCGCCGCACTGCACCAACTGCTGGCGCCGACCACCGGCCGGCTGACGGACCTGCCCGCACCGCACCGCACCGCGCTCCAGGTCGCCTTCGGCCTCGACACCGGCACCCCCGACCCCTTCCTCGTCGGCGTCGGATCCCTGGGCCTGCTCACCGAGACGGCGGCCGAACGCCCCCTCCTGTGCGTCGTCGACGACGCACAGTGGCTGGACCGGGAGTCCGCCAAGGCGCTCGCCTTCCTGGCCCGCCGCGTCGCGGCCGAGCCCATCGCCCTCGTCTTCGCCGCCCGCGAGGCGAACACCCTGCCCGAACTCGCCGGGATGCCCACCCACCACCTGACCGGACTCGGCGAAGCGGACGCCCGCGCGCTGCTGGCCACGGCGGTCCGCGCACCCCTGGACGAGCGGGTACGCGACCGGATCCTGGCCGAATCACGCGGCAACCCCCTCGCCCTGGTGGAGCTGCCCCGGACCGCCGGCCTCGCCGGAATGGCGGGCGGGTTCGCGCAGCCCGACTCGGTGCCCGCCGTGATCGAGCAGAGCTTCCGCTCCCGCCTGGAGCTCCTCGCACCGCCCGCCCGCCTCCTGGTCACCGTCGCCGCCGCCGACCCGATCGGGGACCCCGGCCTGCTGTGGCGCGCGGCCGAACTGCTCCGCATCGACCCCGCCGTGGCGGGCACCGTCCCCCTCGTCGACTTCGGCACCCGCATCCGCTTCAGCCACCCCCTCGCCCGCTCCGCCGCCTACCGGGCCGCCGCACCGCAGGACCGACGCCGGGCCCACGAGGCACTCGCCGCCGCCACCGACCCGATCGCCGACCCCGACCGACTGGCCTGGCACCGCGCCCAGGCCGCCGCCGGCCCCGACGAGCAGGTCGCCGCCGCGCTCGAAACCTCCGCCACCCGAGCCCGGGAACGCGGCGGCCTCGCCGCCGCGGCGGCCTTCCTCGACCGCGCGGCGGCCCTCACCGCCGACCCCGACCGGCGGGCCGACCGCGCCCTTGCCGCCGCCCGGGCCAAGCTCGCGGCCGGCGAGTTCGACGCGGCGGCCGAACTGCTGACCACCGTGAGCGGCGACGATCCCGGCCGGGCCGCCGGCGCCGACCTGCTGCGCGGCAAGCTGTCGTTCGTCCGCCGCCGGGGCGACGAGGGCCCCACCGCCCACCTGCTGCGCGCCGCCGGCCGGCTGGCGGCCGGCGACCCCGCCCGGTCGCGGGAGTGCCACCTGGACGCCATCGAGATGGGCGTCCTCCTCGGCGACCTCGACCGGGTGGCGGAAGCCGCCCGCGAGGCCCCGGAGCCGGACGGGCCGGCGACCTCCGCGAGCAGGCTCCTGACCGGCGTGATCGCCCTGGCGGGCCAGGACCACCGGACGGCCGGAGAGATCCTCGGGCCCGTCATCGACGACCCCGACGACGAGGTCTGGGCCGCCCGCCCGTCGCTGGGCTACCTGCTGGCCGCCGAGTTCTGGAACTTCGACACCATGGACGCGATCGCCGCCCGTACCGTCGCCGCCGGCCGCCGCTCGGGCTCCTTCCATGCCCTGCCCATCGGACTGGCCATGCGGGCCACCACGACCGTGCACCGGGGCGACCTCGGCACCGCGACCGAGCTGATCTCCGAGGAAGAGGCGATCGCCGACGCCACCGGCGCCGCCCCCCTCGTCTACCCGCGCCTCCACCTGGCCGCGCTGCGCGGCCGACGCCAGGAGGCCCTCGACCTGTTCGCGTCCGTGGACCAGCGGATGAGCCTGAGCGTCCAGTGGGCGACGGCCGTGCTCGGCAACGGCCTGGCCGACTACCCGACCGCGCTGCGGGCCGCCCGACTGGCCGTCGAGCACGGCGCCGTCGGCACCGCCGGCCTCGTCCTGCCCGAGTTGGTCGAGGCGGCCGTACGCTGCGGCGAACCCGAGACCGCGGCGGCGGCGCTGGCCGCCCTGCGGGAACGCACCCGCGCGGGCCGGCACGCCTGGGGCCTGGGCGTCGAGGCCTACGCCCGCGCCCTGGTGACCGAGGACGAGAACGACTACCGGGAAGCCGTCGACCTCCTGGAGGGCGGCACCCTGACCGTCTACCGCGCCAGGGCCCACCTGCTGTACGGGGAATGGCTGCGCCGCCAGGGCCGGCGGCGCGACGCCCGCACCGCACTGCGCCGGGCGCACGAAGCGCTGTCCGACCTCGGCGTCGAGGCGTTCGCCGAACGCGCCGCCGGCGAACTGCGCGCCACCGGCGAGCAGGCGCGCAGCCGCACCTCGAAGGCCTCGGACCAACTGACGCTGCAGGAGGTGCACATCGCCCGCCTGGTCGCCGACGGAGCAACCTCCAAGGAAGTGGCGGCCAAACTCTTCCTCAGCCCCCGCACCGTCGACGCCCACCTGCGCAACATCTTCCGCAAGCTCGGACTCACCTCACGCAGGCAACTGCGCGACCTTCCCGACCTCCGTTAGGCACAGGGTGGTGGCCGCCGCCTCGGCCCCGTTCATCGACTCCACCGGACCGGGCCAGTGCAGCCCGTACTTGGCCCGGTAGGCCCCGGACACCCGCTCGACGAGGGCCGGATCCGTCACCGGCCGCAGCACGACCCCCAGCCGCACCCCGGCCGACGCCTCCACCTGCGTCTCGGCCCGCCGCAGGACCCGTCGGTACCAGGCACTGCGCCGCCCGAACGCGGAGCGCACGTACGCCTCCCCGTCGAGCACCACCACCCAGACCGTCCGGCCCGACCACCGCCCGGCGCCGTCCCGTACCCACAACACGATCTCCGTACGATCCACGTCACTTCCCATGGGGCCACCCTGGCGGCGCGGGCGCCCCCTACGCGTCGGTGGTCATCACCTAGGTGGGCGCCGCCGGGGGCCCGATCCGGACGCGGTGACGCGGTGCGTGGCCGAATCCGCGGGCCGGCGCGAACCGCCCCGCCTCGGGAGGATGGGCGTGCGGCCCGCACGGGCCGGTCGGGAGGACGGGGAGCCGAATGGGAACACGCGGGGGACGGTTGCGGGACCGCTGGGTCCGGGCGGGGGCGCGCGGCGCGGTCGCGATGGCGCTGGTGTGCACCGGGGTGGCGCTGGCCCCCTCGACGGTGGCGCGGGCCGCCTCGCCCGTGTGCGCGACGGACACGGGAGCCGCAGGGCTGGCGACCTCGCCGGTGGCGGGCACCCTGCTCTCCGTGGAACGGGCGGACGGCCGGATCGCGCAGCTCCAGCTCTTCTACGACGCCACCGCGACCAGGGGCCTGCCCTTCGTCTGGCATCGCGAGCAGCACGCACCGGGCGGCGCGTACGGGGGGTGGCAGCGGGTGAGCGCGGCCACCGTGGGCCCGAAGAGCCAGGCCATCGCGGCGATCGAGAACTCGGCGGGCAGGCTGGAACTGCTCTTCTCCACCTACGGTTCCTTCTGCCGCACGGTGCAGGACGACGCCGGCGCGGGCGGCTGGAGCCTCGCGGAGGGCTTCGGTCTCGCGCCGACGCCCTACCACGGCGGAGTCGTGCTGTTCAAGGAGCGCGACGGCAGCATCGACGCCTTCGCCTCCGGGAGCTACGGCGCCGGCGCGATGGAACTGCGCCACCAGCAGGACGCGGGCACCGGCTGGGGCCCGAAGCAGTCCCTGGGCCAGGTACCGGAAGCGGGCGTCGGACTGGGCCAACCCGGCCTGGTGGAACAACTGCCCGACGGCAGGCTGCGCGTGGTGGCGCGGGAGTGGAACAGGGACCGCACGTGGGAGGTCCGCCAATCGGCGCCGGGCGGTGGCTGGGGCCCCTGGCAGCTCACCACACCGCTCTAGGCCTCGCCCGCCCCCTCCCGGTGGTGTCCGACCGCACGGATGTGATGATCTTGCGTCCGGCGCGCCCGGGGCTTCCGTGCCGCGACGGCACGGAAGCGGGGGACGGGCATGGGGACGACGCGAGCGGGATCGCCGACCGGGCGGCGGGTGGTCGTGATCGGAGGCGGTCCGGCCGGCCTCACGGCGGCGATGGAACTGGCCGAACGCGGGTTCGCCGTGACGGTCGTCGAAGCCCGGGCCCTGGGCGGCAAGGCCCGCAGCATCCCCGTGCCCGGCACCGGCCGCGACGGGCGCCGTGACCTCCCCGGGGAGCACGGGTTCCGCTTCTTCCCCGGGTTCTACCGCAACGTCACGGAGACGATGGCGCGGATCCCGTCCCCCGGCGCCGGCCCGACCGGCCGTACCGTGGCGGACCGGCTGGTGGCCACCTCCGAGGTGCTCTACGCACGCGACCGGGGGCGCGACGGGGTGGTCGTGGACATCTCCGGCGGCCCCGGCACCCGCGACGTCGAGGCGACCCTGCGGGCCGTGGGCCGGCTGCTGGCGCGGACCCCGGGCCTCTCGCCCGAGGAGAGCGCCTACTTCGCCAACCGGCTCCTCGTGTTCGCCACCAGCGGCCGGGCCAGGCACGAAGACGAGTTCGAGAACACCTCCTGGTGGGACTTCGCCGCAGGGGCCACCGCCTCGGAGGAGTACCGGCGCCTGTGCGTCATCGGCCCGACGCGCACCCTGGTCGCGGCCAAGGCCGAGGTGGCCAGTGTGGAGTCCATCGGCCGCACCCAGATGGAGTTCTGGTCCGGCCTCCTCGGCGGAGCCGACCACGCCGAGGCGGACCGCGTCCTGGACGCGCCGACGACGGAGGCCTGGATCGGCCCCTGGGCGCACCACCTGCTCGGACTCGGCGTCCGGTTCCTCGTCGGACACCGGGTCACCCGACTGCTGACGGCGCGCGGCGCGGTACGGGCCGCCGCCGTCCGCACCCCCTCCGGAGCCCTGCGCGAGATCGAGGCCGACTGGTTCGTGTGCGCGGTCCCCGCCGAGGCCGCCGTACGGACACTCGGCCCGGAGGTGTGCGAACTCGACGAGTCCCTGACCGACATCGACCGCTTGGAGACGGACTGGATGTCCGGCGTCCAGTTCTTCCTGCGCGAGCCGACCCCGCTGGTGCGCGGGCACGTCATCCACGTGGACTCGCCCTGGGCCCTCACCTCCATCGCCCAGGCCCAGTTCTGGTCCGACGTCGACTTCCCCGACCGGTACGGCGACGGGACCGCGCGCGACTGCCTCTCGGTCGACGTCTCGGCGTGGGACGTACCGGGCCCGCTGACCGGCAAACCGGCCCGCGCGTGCACCCGGGAGGAGGTCATCCGGGAGGTCTGGCACCAGCTGACGGACTCGCTGCGCCGCGACGGACGGGAGCTGTTGTCCCCGGGCCTGGTGCACTCCTGCTTCACGGACCCCGCGATCCGCCGGCCCGCGAAGAGCGGGGAGCTCGCCCGCAACACGGAGCCGCTGCTGATCAGCACGGCCGGCTCCCGACGGTGGCGCCCCCGCCCCGCCGGCAAGGTGCCCAACCTCTTCCAGGCCGGCGACCACGTCGACGTCGACCTCAACCTCGCCACCATGGAGGCCGCCGACCAGAGCGCCAAGGCCGCCGTCAACGCCCTCCTCGCGACGGCCGGTACGCGGGCCCCCGACTGCGTCGTGCGCGGCCGCCCGCAGCCCGCCGAACTCGCCCGACTCCACAGCCTGGACGACACGTTGCACGCGGCGGGCCTCCCCAACGCCTTCGACCTCCCGGCCCCCTGGCTCCGCAGCCGCGAAGCGGCCGGCCGATCCGCCCCGACGCCCCGGATCAGTACGCGCGACCGGTGACGAACGCGGCCAAGGCCCTCAGATCGGCCCCGGCCGCCCGCGACGGCGGGCACACACGGGCGAGAGCGGCGAGCGCCGCCCGCTCGTGGGCCCGGGCCACCGCGCGGGAGACGGCCCGCGCCCCGCTGAGGTCGACGAGCCGCCGCACCTCTTCCTGCTGCGCGGGCGTCCACGGCCCGGACAGCGCGTACAGCTCGCGCAGCCGACGGGAGACCGCCGGGTCCGCCCGGGCCGGATCCGAGGACAGGGCCACGGCCACCGGGTGGGACTTCTTGCGGGCCGTCAGATCCGCGCCGACCGGTTTGCCGGTCACGGTCGGGTCGCCCCAGACGCCCAGGAGGTCATCGACGATCTGGAAGGCCGTGCCGAGGTGTTCCCCGAAGGCGGCGAGGTCATCGGCGGTGCCCGAGGCCGCCCCCAACGCGCAGGCGCAGGCGAACAGCGACGCGGTCTTGTCGGCGTGCACGCGAAGGGTGGCGGTGACCTCGGGGCACGCCTCGTCCTCCAGCGCGAGGTCCAGGGCCTGCCCCTGGAGCAGCCGTACGAGTGCCTCCCCGAGCAGGCCGGCGGAGCGCGAGGCCGCGCGCAGCACGCCGAGGTCGGGCACCGACGGGCCCGCGCCGGCATCGGCGCCGGCGTCCTCACCCGTGGCGGTGAACACCAGGTCGAGGGCGTGAGGGGTGAGGGCCGCGACGGCGTCCTCCACGGCGCCGGGTCCGAAGACGCGCCAGGCCGCGGGGCGCCCCCGGCGCAGCTCGTCCCCGTCCATCACGTCGTCGTGCATGAGGGAGAGCGTGTGGAGCAGCTCCACGGCGGCGGCCCCGGCCCGCAGGAGGGCGCTCCCGGCGCCATCCCCTTCGCCGCCGCTGTCGCCGTCGAGGGGGTTGCCGGTCGCCCGGGCGGCGGCGAACACGAGCGCCGCTCGTACGGCCTTGCCCCTGCCTCGCCCGTCCTCGGCGACCACCCTGCCCTCCGCGTCCCGCCCGCCCCACTGGTAGGCCAGCACCCGCGCCGAGGCCGGGTCCACCCGTTCCAGCAACGGAGCGATGACGGCGTCCGTACGGCGCCGGGCCTCGGCGAGGAGACCGCCGACCTCAAGAGAGGTGTCGGTGGGGGAGAGGTGCACGCGTACTCCGGAAGCGTCGGCGGGTCGGGTCGACTCCGGTCGACTCGGGTCGACTCGGTTCGGCCCGCGGCAGGTACCGCCGGCGGTACGAGGCTACCGAGAAGCCGCCGCGCCTCCCGTGGGTGTCGGCTCGACGTATCGGGCGCGCAGGTGCCGTAGGTAGTCGTCGGGGTGCGGGTAGGGGTGGTCCTGGGCGCCGTGACGGTGCAGACGCAGCCCTCCGTCGGGCGTCACGCGGACGGTGGTCGTCGCCCGCCGTTCCCGCGTACCGGCCTGTCGGGGCGCGGGCTCGGGATCCGCCAGGTGCAGGACCGGCACGGTGGGCGGGAACATCGCGAGGGCGCTGTCGGTGTCCCCGGCGGGTGGGTGCCCGGTGCGGTTGGCGCTGCTGACGTACAGCACCGGATGGTCGTCCAGCAGCGGGCGCAGCGGTCGCGGGCGGGCGCCGAACAGCAGCATCCATCCGTCCTTCACCGCCGGCTCCAGCCAGGAGGGGCGGGTCCCGCGCGCGTGCAGCGGCAGGAGGACGGTGAGGTGTTCCTCGGCCAGCAGGCGCAGGACCGTCCCACGGTGGTGCGGTGCCAGGTCCCACAGGTCGGTGAGGGTGTCGAGCGTCCCGGGGTGATGGGCCCACAGGGCGACGGGCTGCTCGGTCGGCCGGCGTTTGGCCCGGTTGACGGCGGTCGCGGTGGTCGCGGTGACGACGTGCGTGAGGGGCGCGGGATTGGGCAGCACGACCGCGCCGCCGTGGCGCAGCGCCCGGCGGGCCTCGGCCAGGTTCGCCGGTGCGCGGCCCGGTCCGCCCGCGGCGGCGTTCACCGGGCGCCTGCGACGTCGGTCCGGGTGAGGCCTTCGAGGTACGCGGCGAAGACGGCGTCGTCGGTCACGGCTTCTCCGGAGCGGTAGGCGCGGGTCTTGGCCCAGTCCATGGCGGCGCGCGTCCGCTCCGGATCGAGGGTGTGGCCGAGGCGGGCGGCGACGGCGCTGACGACGCGGGCGTTGGCGAGCTGGGTGAGGACCACGCGCGGTTCGACCCCCAGCACCTCGCGGGGGTCGTACGGCTGGAACAACTCGGGGTGGACGAAAGGGGTGCCGGTGGAGATGGTGCCGACACCCGTACCGACGATCGGCGTGGTGACGCCCAGGGGCGCGCCCGTCTCGTCGGCCACCATGCGCGCGATGCCGGGCAGCCGGGTCAGGACGGGGGCCGTCCACCACGGTGCGGCATCCGCTCCGAGCAGCTCCTCACCGTGCCGGGCGAGGAGGAAGAGCAGTTGCTCGGTGGCGACCATCCCGGCCCGCTCGGCGATGCCGAGCCAGGAACTCGACACCACCCGCACCCCGGCCGCCAGCGCCTGGAGGGTGTTGGCCAGGCCGAGCCCGAGGTCGTTGTGCAGGTGGGAGGCGAGCACCACCTCCGGGCCGCACGCCGCCCGGACGCGGGCGAACATGTCGTGGCAGGCCCGGGGGAGTTGCGATCCGACCGTGTCGGCCAGGATGACCAGGCCCGCACCGGCCTCGGTGAGGGCCTGGGCGTGATGGGCCACGAGCGCGGCGTCGGCGCGCGAGGCGTCGGCCAGACACACGTCCACGGCCAGGGTCTCGTCCCGATCGCGTGCCCGTTTGACCAGGTCGGCGGCGGCTTCGAGGGCCTGCGCGGCGCCGCGATGGACCATCACCCCCGCCATCGCGTCCGAAGCCGGGACCACCACCATCACCCGCGCGTCGCGGCTGCCGCGCACCGAGGCCACGGCCTGCTCCACGTCGCGGTCCACGCCACGGCACACCGCGGCCACGCTCACCGCGCCCTCGGCCTCCACCGCGACCTGCCGCACGGCCTCGAACTCCTCGGCGCACACCGCCGGGAAGCCCGCCGCGAACACGACGTGCCGCGGGCCGTCGGCGCCGAAGATCCGCCCCGTCTCGCGGGCCAGTCGCACTCGGAGGTCCGCCCGCATGAGCGTCTTGGCCTGGGCGCCGTCCCGCGCGGACTCCTCCCAGAACACGACCCGTCCCCTTCGGGCCGACTCCCGCACCGCATCCACTCCGCGCCACTTCCCTTCCGCCCGCCGACCGCCTGGTGGGGAAACGTTCTCCCGGGCGGGCGCCCCGTGGTCGTCCCGGGCCTGCGCCATCACCCGTTCGGGCGATGAGTCGGGCATGCCCGGGGTTTTACTCGGACGCCTGGGATATGTGCGTTCGCACGCGGTCGCCGACCGGAAGGCCCTCACCGTGCTGCGGTGCGCCACCACACGCGAGGGTGCCCCTCCGCTACGGGAGGGGCACATCACGTCGTCGGACGTCGTGGGGGCGGCGCCGCGTACTACGGGTGGAAGTGGTCGCGGCCGTCCTGGGCGAAGGCCAGGACCTGGTGGCCGCCGTACGAGGTCGCCGCGGCGCGGATCTCCGGCTTGCCCCCGGGGCCTCCTGTGGCGTCCGTCGACACGGACGGTACGCGGGGGGTGGTGGCGGGCGTGGCCGAGGCGATCGAGGCGGTACCGGCGATGCCGAGAGCGGCCAGGGTCAGGGTCGCGGTGGCGAGGGCACGGGAAACACGCATGATGTGAGGTCCTCCAGGACGACGGGGTCCATCGGTGCCGCACCGTGGTGTGGCGGACCCCAGGGGGTTGGGGGGTCTACGTCTGTTCTGCACCGACGCCTCCACGAAACCGCGGCTCCCACCCCTCCCGCGTCCTGCCATCGGCCCCCTGGCCGGATGAACGCCTGTCCTGCGTTCGGGATCCTCAGGGGCGGGGTGGCTCCGGGGCCGCCGCGGCGCGCAGCATCCGGTGGGCGGTGGCGCTCAGGTGGTCGAGGACGGCGGGGTCGGCGTCGAGGGCGTAGTCGACGTCGAGCCCGGCCAGCGTCCGGGCGATGCGGGACAGGTCGTCGTCGGAGGCGTCGACCCGGCAGGAGTTCCCGTCGAGGCGCCGGACGCGGGTGCCCAGTCCGCGGTTGCGGGCGCGGACGTCGTCGGCGCCGGCCCGGACGAGGGCGACGGCCCGGTAGCGGGTGGGCGCGGCCGAGATCCTGCGGGCGACGAACGCGGCGGCATCGCCGCCGGGGATCTCGCGCGGTGCGGCGCGCCGGCCGGTTTGGACGGGATCGGCGATGCGGTCCAGGCGGAAGATCCGCCAATCGGCCTTGTTCGTGTCGTGGGCCAGCAGGTACCACAGGCCACCCGAGGCGACCAGGTGGTGCGGCTCGACCCGGCGGGAGGTGCCGGCGCCGTCTCGGGCGGTGTAGTCGAAGGTGAGGATCTCGTGGCCGCGGCAGGCGACCGCGAGCGCGGCCAACAGGACCGGGTCGGCCCGTGGGCCGGACGTGTCCCAGGTGATCCCGGCGAGCGAGGTCTCCAGCGCGGCCACCCGGCCGCGCAGGCGGCGCGGCATGACCTGTTGCAGCTTGGCCAGGGCGCGCAACGCGGTCTCCTCGATCCCGGTCAGCCCGCCGGCCGAGGTGTGCAGGGACACGGCGATGGCCACGGCCTCCTCGTCGTCGAGGACCAGGGGCGGCACGTCCGAACCGGCGGCCAGCCGGTAGCCGCCGGTGTGCCCGCGAGCGCTGTCGATCACGTACCCGAGGCCGCGGAGCCGATCGACGTCGCGGCGGACGGTGCGCACGGTGACCGAGAGGCGTCGCGCCAGGTCGGCGCCCGACCACTCGCGGCGGGTCTGCAGCAGCGCCAGCAGCCGCAACGCGCGGCCGGTCATGTCGGTGGTCATGACGTCCACTGTGCCCGTGTCAAAGGACATCAGCTGTCCTGAAGCCCTCCTACCGTGAGAACCGTCGTCACGAACAAAACGGGAGGTTCACATGAAAATCGCTGTACTGGGTACCGGCGGCGGCGCCCGCGCCCACATCGCCAAGCTCGCCGACCTGGGCCACGAGGTCCACGTCGGCACGCGCGACGTGAACGCCACGCTCGCCCGCACCGAACCGGACGTGTTCGGAACGCCGCCGTTCGGCCCGTGGCTCGCCGGGCACCCGGACATCGAGCTGCACACCTTCGCCGACGCCGCCGACCGCTGCGAGCTGGTCATCAACGGCATCGACGGCCGCAACGCGGTGACCGCCCTCACGGCGATCGCCGGACGACTGCGGGGCAAGACGCTCATCGACTACGCGGTGCCCTACGTCTACGACCCCGACATCGAGCACCCGTGGCCCACCCCGTGGGGCGTGATGCCCACGCTCGATCCGTGCGACGGCGACAGCCTCGCCGAGCAGATCCAACGCGCCCTGCCCGACACCAAGGTCGTCAAGGCGTTCGTCACCCAGGAGCAGACCACCGTGGTCGACCCCGGCGCCATCGGCGGCGGTGACCACACCATGTTCATCGCGGGCGAGCACGCCGACGCCAAGCGGCAGGCCACCGACCTGCTGACGGCCTACGGCTGGCGCGACGTCCTCGACCTCGGCCCCCTGGTCGCCGCCCGCGGCATGGAGATGTACGCCCACATGCACTCCGCCATCGGCTTCGCCCTCGGCTTCGGCACCCACTTCGGCATCAAAGTCGTCCGAGGCGAGTAGGGAGCCCCGCCAGGAGGGTCACCCGGTCAGGCACGGACCACCGGCTGCCGCCGCAGTCGTCCCTCGGGAGTGTCAGTGACGCGTGCGACGGTGGGCGGATGGGATTCTTTGATGATCTTGCGATTGCCGATGAACCGGCCCTCGAACGCGCTGCCTTGATCTACTTGCGGCCGTCGTCGGAAGACGAGGACCAGGAGAGGCGGGAAACGGCGCGGGAAGAGCCGTACGAGCCGCCGGTCGACCGGTTCGTGCCCGCGCGGTTACCCCGGAGCGAAGTGGTCGGCTCCGGGCCGGAGACGCGGGTGATTCTGACGGGTTGGTCCGTGTGGCCGGGGTCGGTCACGTTGCACCTCTCGGTCTTCCGCAACGTCCGCCGCGAGGACGCGCCCACTGGTCGGCAGTCCGGGCTGAGGGTGGGGTTGTCGTTCTCCGACGGGCGGCGGGTGACTTCGCTGGACGGCATCGTCCACCGGAGCGGGCGGCCGGGCGAGCCGCCGATTCCCCAGGCGATCGGGTTGATCCCTCTGGACCCGGGCCTCCACCAGGCCCGCCGGTCCCTGTTCAGGACGGACGTGGACCTGTACCTGCGGGAGCTCCCGCCGCCGGGGAACGTCCGACTGGTGGTGGAGTGGCCGGACGAGGACGTACCCGAGACGCACACCCCGGTCGACGCAGCCGCCCTGCGCGCCGCTTCGGGCCGGGTGTTCGAGGTCTGGCCGGTGCTGGAGCGACCGGCTGCGGGCGCGGTGTCGGGCGGCTTCTGGATCGCCGAGCGAAGCGGACCACCGGGGTTCCTCGCGCCCGCGCCGACGCGGGACCAGCGCGAGAGGCTCCGCCGTGCGGAGAAGGCCCGGCAGCGTTACGTGCCGCGGGCCGACTGGGAGGGCATGTCGTACGGGGACTGGGCGGACGCGGACCTCGTCCGGACACGACTGGGGTCGGGCGCGCCGCCCGGCGCGGGCGTCGCACCGGCCGGTGACGGTACCGTTCCGCTGCACCTCGCGACGCAGGCGGGCGGCACGGAGTCGGTGAGGGCGCTCCTCTCCTCCGGGGCGGAGGCCGACGTTCGCGACGGCGAGGGGCACACGCCCCTGTGGTACGCCGTCCACCGCATGGACGAGACCACGATCCGCACCCTGATCGGCGCCGACGCGGACGTGTGGACCCCGCAGTCCGGTCCGTGGTCGCCGGGACGGCTGCTGCTCACGACGCCGCTCGCGCCGCTCGTCCGTGCCCTGCCGGGAGCGGTCGAGCTGTCTCCCGAAGAGGTCGCCGAGCAGGCGGAGGCGGACACGCTCATCGCGGCCTTCGCGGACCGGTCCTTGTGGACCGAGGGGCTCGGCATCGGCTTCGTGAAGGGCGTCGACGAGGACGAGTTGATCCGGCGGCTGGGCGCCGATCCCGCGAAGTGCCCGCCGGTGGATCGCGACGGCTCCCCGCCCTTCGACGGGTCGGACCACGACGAGGCCCTGCACCACGTCAGCGTGCGCGGCGTGGACGGCAGTCCGGGGGGCTGCCTGATCACGCAGGACGCGTCCATGCCGCGCGATGGCGCGCTGCTCGCGGCGATCTCGCGGGGAACCAGCGCGTACGGGGTGTATTTCAACCCCAAGGGCGGGACGTTCGGCACCTTGGCGGTCGATGGGGCCGTCGTCAGGTCCGAGGAGATCGGCATGCTGCGCGTCGCCTCGGATCCGGCCGCCTACTGGAGGTTCCGGTTCTGGCAGCGCGGGCGATCCTTCCCCGCCGGGGCCGAGGCCCTGGCCTACGCGTGCGCCGCGGCGGGGTTGCGCGTCGGCGGCGGCCCCGCGGTGCGAGGCTTGCGCACCCCGCACCGCTGGGTGGCGCTGCCGCCACACCTGCGGGGCTGACCGCGACGGCCGACGGGGCGGGGTCGGCTGCTGCGGGAGAATCGGCGGGTTGACTTTGACCCTGGGGGAGACCGGAGTGTGGTGGGCATGGAGGAAGAGGAACTGCTGGGCATCGGGGTGTTCGCCCGTCGGGCGCGCCTGTCGCAAAAGGCCCTGCGGCTCTACGACCGCCACGGCCTGTTGCCGCCCGACCACGTCGATCCCGTGACCGGCTACCGCTACTACCGCGAGGGCCGGCTCGGCGCCGCCCGGCTGATCGTGCGGCTGCGCGGGTTGGACATGCCCCTGGCCGAGGTCGGCGAGGTTCTCGCCGCCCCGGCACCGGAGGCGGCCCGACTGGTGGCCGCGTACTGGGACGGCGTGGAGAGTCGCGTCGCGGCGCAACGGGAGCTGGCGGCGCACCTCCACATCCATCTGCTCGGAGAAGAAGGAAACCTGGACATGTACGAGATTCAGCAGCGCGAGGTGCCGGACCAGCTCGTCCTCACGGAGCAGCGGCACATCACCCCGGAGGAGCTCCCCGACTGGATCACCGCGGCGCTGGACCGACTGGCCCCGGTGGCCGAGGCGCACGGGGGGTTCTTCGGCCACCCGTTCGTCGTCTATCACGGGGAGGTGACCGAGGACAGCGACGGTCCCGTGGAGATCTGCGTCCCGGTGGACCCGGCGCGGGCGGACGGGATCCTGGTGGCCACCCGCGTCGAGCCGGCCCACGTCGAGGCGTACACCCGCATCACCAAGGCGCAGGTGGCCTATCCGCAGATCCTCTCCGCGTACGACGCGGTGTACGCCTGGGCCGAGGGCGAGTCGCGCACGCCGTCGGCGGCCCCCCGCGAGATCTACTTCGCGGAGTGGTCCGAGATCGCCCCGACCGACCCGGCCTGCGACATCGCCGTTCCGCTCGCCGGCTGACCGGGGCGCTCACGTCCTGCCCGGTCCGCTAGAGGTGCACGTCGGAGATCTCGAAGGTCTGCACGGTCCGGGCGTTGAAGTAGGACCAGAACCGGTTGCCGCGCAGCAGGGTGTCCGTGTGGTGTCGGTAGCGTTCGCCGCCGGCATCCGTTCCGGTGGCCCATCGGTCGATGACGGCGCCGTCCTGTCCGGGCCTGGCGAACCTGGAGAGGTCGAAGTCGATCCACTGACCGCCCGCGTGGTTCACGGCGACGATGACGAGGGTGCGCCGGGCGGGGTCGTAGGCGGCGACGGCGTCGGGATGGCCGGCGTCGATGATCTTCATGCCGGGGCGGATGTGGCGCATGTAGTGGGCCAGGACGAAGTACTTCGGGTTGACGGCGCCGATGACCCCGTTGGTGAGGGTGATCGCCCCGTAGTTCTCCCAGTCGAGGATCTGCCAGATGACCCACGCCGTCGGATGCAGCCAACGGAGGTCGAGGTGGAGGTTGCGGGCCAGCTGCAGGCCGCTGGTGTCCCCGTCGCCGTACTCGGACATCCAGATGTTCTTGCCGTCCGCCGCGACGGCGCGGTGCAGCGCGGCGCGGTCGCCGTCGAACTCGTAGCCGTGGACGTTCACGCGCCCCACGGCCGCGCGGGTGGCGGCGTCGAAGTCGGCGTTGTTCTTCCAGTGGTGGACGGCGCTGCCGACGCCCCAGTCGTCGAGGCCCGCGACCATCGTCGACCGCAGTCCGCGGGCGTCGAGCTGGGCGCGGGTCAGCCGGGTGATCTCGGCCAGGCGGCGCCGGTCGTAGTGGCAGCCTTCCTGCCCGCCGATGAAACCCGCCGGGTAGCCGCCCCAACTGGCCCCGGGCTCGTTCACCGGCTGGACGGAGGCGAAGTCGATGCCCCAGTGGTCGCGCGCGTACCGCGCCACCGTCGCCAGGTACGCCGCGTGCCGGCCGAAGTTCTGGTCCTGCAGGTTGCACGTCAGCGGGTCCGCGGCCCCGCGCGGGTCGTCGTTCTTCAGCATCCACCACATCGGCGAGTTGCTGAAGAGCTCGAACGTGTCGGCGCCCCGGTCCCGGGCCAGCCACATCATGTCGCGCTGGTTCGCGTCGGCGTACCAGTTCCAGCTCGCCGACGACGGGTCGGCCGACTGCCAGTCGAGCTGATAGCCCTCGATCTGCTTGAAGCCGTCCAGCGTCGGGGCGGGCCGCATCGTCCTGCCGCCGATGCTGTTCGTCCCCGAGGCGCCGGCGTTGTAGCGGACCACGTTCATCCCCAGGCCGGGCAGCGACTGCCCGCGGAACTCGACGGTCTTGCGGCTGAACAGTACGTCGGCGAGATCCTCGCGGGGGCCCAGTTCGTTGGCCCACCAGGCCAACGAGGTGCCCCACCCCTCCCACGTGCCCCAGTCGACCGAGGGGTTCACCGTGGTGGAGAAGTCCGCCCGGGCCGTGCCGGCACCGGAGAGGACGGCAGCCGTCCCGACCGGCAGAGCCGCCAACCCGCGTAGAACCGTACGACGTTCCATTCGTTTACCCCCGACAGGTCATCCGCGCGCTCGGATCTCGACGCGCGGAACTGCGCAGCGCAGATCAAGATCATTATGGCGGTGCCGTGCGGCAGCCGGCCGCCCCCACACGTGCGGCGGGCCGGTCACCCGGCCGAGATCGGGCCCAGGTAGGTGCCGCCGGAGACGTCGATGGTCTGGCCCGTGATCCAGCGCCCCCGCGGGCCCGCCAGGAATCCGACCACCTCCGCGATGTCCTCCGGCTCGCCGATCCTGCCGAGCGCGGTGATCGACTCCAGCACGGTCACCGCCTCGGGGACGGAGGCGTAGGGGGCGATCATGTCGGTCATCACCACCCCGGGTTCGACCGTGTTAACGGTGATCCCGCGGCGGCCCAGCTCGTTGGCGAGCGAGGGGGCGAGAGCCGCCAACGCCGCCTTGGTGACGGTGTAGCCGATCTGGCCGGCGTCCGCGATCCGGGTGGCCGCCGAGCCCATGTTGACGATCCGCCCGCCGTCCCGCAGCAGCGGCAGCGCCCGCTGGACGACGAAGACCGGCGTGCTCACGTTGACCGCCAGGAGCCGCGCGAACTCCTCCTCGGTGAGCTGCCCGATCGAACTCACCGAGTGGATGCCCGCGTTGTTGACCAGAACGTCCAGGCCGTCCGCGCCGTGCTCCGCCAGCCCGGCGGTGAGCTCCTCGAACAGCCGGTCCACCGCACCGCTCTCGCCGAACCGGGCCCGTATCGCGAACGCCCGCCCGCCGGCCTCGGTGATCCGCGCCACGGTCCGCGCGGCGGCCGCGTCGTCGGCGCCGTAGTGGACCGCGACGAGCGCTCCCTCGGCGGCGAGCCGCAGGGCGACCGCCCGCCCGATCCCGCGCGAGCCGCCCGTCACCAGTGCGGTCCTGCCGTCCAGCTCCCCCATGGTCGCCCCTTCCTCCGGACCTCCCGTTGATCGGTCCGGTTCCCGGACTCCCACCCTGCCGGAGCCGGGCCCCGGGCCGACAGGGCACGATCGGCCGGCCACGTGGCGCGAAGACGTGCCGGGCGGGCGGGCGCCGGGGGCCTCGGCTTCGACTGCGCTCCCCGGCCTGCGGCCTGTCGGCAGACGGTGGCTACCGGCTGAGCGACCCCAGCGCCGCCGGGTCGTACGGCTTCAGTTCGTCGAAGCGGTCGGTGAGGACCTTCGCCGCCCACCGGGGGTCCTGGAGCAGGGCCCGGCCGACGGCGACCATGTCGAACTCCTCGCGCTCCATGCGGTCCAGGAGGTTGTCGATGTCGCCGAGGGAGGCGCCCTCGCCGGCGAAGGCGCGGAGGAAGTCGCCGTCGAGGCCGACCGATCCGACGGTGATGGTGGGCCGACCGGTGAGCTTCTTCGTCCAGCCCGCCAGGTTCAGGTCCGAGCCCTCGAACTCGGGGATCCAGTAGCGGCGGGTGGAGGCGTGAAACACGTCGACGCCCGCCGCCACCAGCGGGGCGAGTATCGCCTCCAGCTCCTGCGGGGACTGCGCGAGGCGCCCGTCGTAGGCCTCCTGCTTCCACTGCGAGTAGCGGAAGATCACCGGGAAGTCGGCCCGGACGCGCTCGCGCACGGCGGCCACGACCTCGGCGGCGAACTTCGTACGGTCCACCGCGCTGCCGCCGTAGGCGTCGGTGCGCCGGTTGGTCCGCTCCCACAGGAACTGGTCGAGCAGGTAGCCGTGGGCGCCGTGCAGCTCCACGCCGTCGAAGCCGATCCGCTGCGCCTGCGCGGCGGCCTCGGCGAAGGCCTCGATGACGGCGTCGAGGTCGGTGCGGGTCATCGCCCTGCCCGTTCCCTCGGTGCCGTCCACGCGGATGCCGGAGGGGCCGATGGCCGGGGCGTCGGCGTACGGCGGCTCGCCCTGGCTGCGCACCATGCCGATGTGCCACAGCTGGGGCACGATCGTGCCGCCCGCCTCGTGCACGGAGGCGGCGACCCGCTCCCACCCGGCCAGCTGCTCCTCGCCATGGAACCGGGGCACGCGGTCGCTCTGCCCGGCGGAGTCGTGGCCGATGTAGGTGCCCTCGGTGACGATCAGGCCCACCCCCGAGGCCGCCCGGCTCGCGTAGTACTCCCGTACGTCCTCACCGGGAACGCCGCCGGGGGAGAACATGCGCGTCATCGGCGCCATCGCGATGCGGTTGGGGACGGTCAGGCCGTTCAGCGCGACGGGTCGGGACAGGATCTCGGCCGCGCGGGAGGTGGCGGCCGTGGTGGACACGGTGGCGGACGGGATGACGGTCATGGCGGTCCTTCGGGTCGAGGCCGGCCCGCCGCGATGGCAACGGGAAGTGCATAGTACACACGATATGTATCATGCATATTGCGGGGTGGGCCGGTCGTCCCGCCGTCCGGCCGGCGCGCGGACCCGCCCCACCCGGGCTCCGCCCACCCCGGAGCGGCGGTCCGCGATAATGGAGCGTCGAAACGATCGGGGAGGCGCGGTGCTGGAGAAACTGGAGCGGGAGCTGATGCTGCTCTCACGCCACCAGGTGCTCGCCCGACGCGAACGCGACCCCGACCGCCTGGAACGGTCGGCGTACCTGCTGCTGAGTCGCATCGACACCCAGGGCCCCATGTCCATCGGCCAGCTGGCGGAGGCCTTCGGCCTCGACACCTCGACCGTGAACCGCCAGACGGCCGCCCTGCTGCGCTCCGGGCTCGCCGAGCGCGTCCCGGACCCGGACGGCGGAATGGCGCGCAAGCTGTGCATCACCGCCGAAGGGGGGCGTCGCCTCGCCGAAGACCGGGAGATCAACCGGTCCTGCCTCGCCGGAGTGATCGCCGACTGGTCCCCCGAGGAGGTGTGCGAGCTGGAGACCGCCCTGCGCCGACTCAACCGCAGCGCCGAAGCCCTCGAAGGACGCCACTGGCCGCGCCCGGAGGAGGACGACACCCCCCTCCCGGGCAGCCCGCCGGCCCCGCGTGCCCCCGTGCCCCCCGCCCCGTAGACGGCCGGGCGGCATCACGCACGCGCTCGCGTACGCGCGCTCACGTACGCACCGCGCTACGGCTTGTGGGCGACACCGCCCGCGATGCACCGCCGGGCCGCGTTCAGCGGCTCGGTGTGCGGGGCGTCCGGCTGCCAGTCGGCGCACCGCACCAGGCCCGGAGCGACCATCGGCAGGCCGTTGAACAGGTCCTCCAGCTCGGCCCTGGTGGAGAAGGTGCCGCTGCCCATCATGCTGTGCAGGAACATCTCCTCCATCTTCCGGGCGGTCGCGCTGAACTCGTCCTCCGGGTCGAGGAAGTGGCTGAGCGCCACGTAGGAGCCGGACGGAAGGGCGTCGACGTAGGCGCGCACGATGTCCTTGCGGGTGCGCGCGTCCTCGCCGTTGTAGTGGTGCAGCGTGCCCATGTGCAGCAGTGCGATCGGCCTGCTCCAGTCCAGGTGGGACCGTACGAGTTCGTTCGCCAGCAGTCGCTCCGGCTCGAAGATGTCCTCGGCGACGAAGACGGCGGTCGGGTCGCCTTCCAGGAGTGCGCGGCTGTGGGCCAGGACCAGGGGGTCGTTGTCCACGTAGACCACCCGGGCCTCGGGATGGACGCGCCGCACGACCTGATGGGTGTTCTCCGCGGTCGGCAGGCCCGAACCGCAGTCCAGGTACTGGGTGATGCCGCTCCGGGCGGCCAGGAAGCGGCAGACGCGGATCAGGAACGCGCGGTTCTCCACGGCCAGGTCCGCGGCCTCCGGAGCGGCCTTGCGCACTCCCCGGACCACCTCGCGGTCCACCTCGTAGTTGTCGCTGCCGTTCAGGAAGGCGTCGTAGACCCTGGCGATGCTGGGCTTCGTCGGATCGATGGAGGTCGGAGCGTGGGACATGAGGCCTCGCTGTCGGTCTGGGGCGGAGGGATCGGCCAACGGACGGTAGTGCCGGGAATCGGCCGAATGGGGCAATGCCCAGCGCCGTTCGGCCGAATCCACCCGATCGTGTGAGCCACAGCCACAGCCACAGCCACAGCCGCGGAGGCGTCCCGGGCGACACGGGCCCGCGGATCGCCGCGTACGGGCCCCCGGGTCCCTACGATGCCCGGACCGACACCGCCGTGAAAGGGGAGCGTCCCGTGGGCTCTCGTCTCAACCCGTACATCAGCTTCGCCGGTGACGCCCGACAGGCCCTGGAGTTCTACCGGGCCGCCCTGGGAGGCACGTTGGCCCTGAACACCTACGAGCAGTACGGCGCCCCGACGCCCGACTACAACGACAAGATCATGCACGGGATGCTCGAAACGGACGACGGCTTCGCCCTGATGGCCGCCGACACCCCGCCCGGTATGGATCACCGGCCGGGCAACAACATCTCGGTCAGCCTCAGCGGCGACGACGCCGGCGCGCTGCGCGGCTACTGGGCGAAGCTGTCCGAAGGCGGCACGGTCGCCGTACCGCTGGAGAAGCAGATGTGGGGCGACGAGTTCGGCATGTGCGTGGACAGGTTCGGCATCACGTGGATGGTCAACATCACCGAGGAGTGAGTACTCGTGAGTACGCGTACTCACGACGCGCGGAGTCCGCGCTGCGAGCCTCGGGTGCATGAGCAAGATCTACGGGGTTCTGGCGGGCAGCGCCTTGGTCGGCGCGGTGACGGGCTGGATGGCGCGCGCCTTGTGGCTGTGGGCCGTCGCGCAGGACGAGCGGAGCTGCGCGGACAGTGTGACGTTGTGTTTCACGTTCTACCCGCTCGCGGGCATCGGGCTGTGGATGTTCCTCTCGGCTCCGGTGCTCGCGTTCGGGCTGTGGCTGTTGGGCGTGCGGCCTGTGAAGGGGAAGGTCGCGGCGTCGCTCGCGTTGCAGTGGTTCCTCATCGCCGTTCTCGCGGGTGTCTCCCGTGACGACCTTCCCGCGTCCATGGCGTTGAACGTGGGGGTCATGGCGCCGGCGCCGGCATTGGTCGTGCTCTGCGCGGATCCCGCGCGGCGCACGGTGGGGCAGATCGCGGTGGGAGCGCTGGTGGCGGTGTCCTTGTTCCTCGTCTGGTTGTCCACCCACGTCACCGGATTCTTCCTCTGAGGGCACCGTGACGCTTCGCACGCGGCCGCGACGTCGAGCGTCCCGGGGCTCGCGCAGCGCGATCCGACGGGCGGGCGCCCGCGTCAGTGGGGCGGGTCCGGGGTTCCGACCGGCTTCGACAGGTCGCCCAGGTGGGTGAGCAGCACGTCGAAACTGGTCCGTGCGCACAGGATTTCCGGGTGCAGGACGGCACTGAGGCCGAGTCCGTCCAGGAGCGCCGTCAGCCGCTGGGTCTCCAGATCGAGGTCGAGTTCGCCGCGCAGGGTGCCTTCCGCGTGGAGCCGGCCGAGTACGCGCCGGATCAGACTTCTCGTGCCTTCGGCGGCCTGGAGCGACAGGTCGCCGAAGGACGGGTTGGTGCGGGCGGCGGTGTTGAAGTCCAGGAAGACGGTGACTTCGGCGCGGCGGTTTTCGTCGAGCGGCAGCAGCTCGGCGAGGAGCCCGGCCACGAGCCGGAGCTGTTCGGGGCGCGGGTGGTCGCCCAGGTCTCCGATCCGCTCGACGTGTGCGAGCAGTCGACCGCCGACCCGATCGAGCATCGACTGCATCGCGAACCGCATCAGGTCCTGCTGACCGGCGAAGTAGTGGCGTAGGGAGCCGATGTTGAGCCGGGCCTCGTCGGCGACGGTCCGCAGCGAGGTGCGGTGCAGGCCTTCGCGGACGACGACCCGGAACAACGCGTCGACGACGTGGCGACGGCGGGCCTCCGGGTCTACGTGCTTGGGCATGACGCCTTTCTATCACGGCTGTGATACAACGGATGTATCACAAGCGTGATAAAAAAACGGGGTGGAGGCTTCCGCGTGGAGACGTATCTCAATCTCATGCTCATCAGGTTCGGTCTGGTGGTGGGCGCTCTGGTCGTGGCGGCGCTGCTGCTCTTCGCCGTCGCCCTGACGCTCCGACGCAGGGGCGAACTCGACCGGGTGCGCCGGTACGCGGACCCCGTGATGAGGGCCGCGCTGCGCGCCCTTGCCCGAAGGATCGAGGGCCGGAGCGGCGGAACGCCCTGGCCGCGGCGGCGGGACGGCCTGCGATGACCGGCCTCGCGGCGCAGTCGTCGGAGCTCCTCGGTCACCTGTTGGTGGACCGTGCGATCAAGGTAGTCATCGTGGCCCTGGCGCTGGGCGTCCTGGCGCTCGGGATGAGGGTGGTGTGGCGCAGGGCGGGCCGTGAGGGGAAGCGGGTCGGTCGACCCTCGACAAGGCGCCGATCTCGGGCGGGCGGTTGCACATGACGTAGCGGCATGTGGTGTCGTCGGGGGACCACAGCACGAAAGGCCCCGTCTGCGATGTACCCCTTCGCCACGCCTCCCCGCGAGGTCAGGATCGGCGATGCCGCCGCCTTCGCCGGAACCACCCCGCGCGCCATCCGCCACTACCACCAGATCGGCCTGCTGCCGGAGCCCGCGCGGGGCGGTGACGGGCGCCGCCGCTACGGCTACGACGACATGATCCGCCTGCTGTGGATCCGCAGGATGTCCGAGGTCGGCATCGGCCTCGACGACATGCGGGCCGCCTTCGACGAGGCCCGGGACGTCGAGGACGTCCTGGGTCGGCTGGAGGAGACCCTGGCCGCCCAGGAGGCCGAGATCAAGCGCCGGCGCGCCGCGGTCCGGCGCCTGCGGGCCGTGGGCAGCCCACTGGGCCTGCTCTCCCCACTGGTCACGCAGCGGCTCGGCCACCTGCCCGCCGGCGCACTGCGCCCCTCCGACCTGGAGGCCCTGCTCGTCACGGAACGGATCTTCGGGCCGCCGGCGGCCGCGATCCAGGCCGGCGTGTTCATCACCCTGGCCACCCATCCCGACCTGAGGGCCGAGGCGGACCACCTCGATGCGGCCGACGCCGCCCTCGACGACACCGTCGACCCCCACGACCCGCGCGTCGAGGAACTCGCCGCGCGACACTGCGCACACCAGACCGCCCTGCTCCAGGCCATCGAAGCGGCCGGACTGGACGCGGACGACGAGCGGCTCCTCGACATCGACGACGCCGAGGCGAGCGGCGAGGAGGAAGCCCGGATGAGCGCCTTCGAAGCGGTCACCAAGATGCCCTACGGCTTCTCCGCGGCCCGGACCCGGTGCATGGAACTCACGGCGCGGCTCCTCTACGGGGACCCGGCCGGCGACCGCTGAGCGCCGCCGCCCCCGCGCTCACCCCGCGCCGGCCACCGGCCACGCCGCGCGTCTCAGGCCAGCGGGATCGCCGCCACCCGGTCCGTCGTCTGGGCGTACAGGCGGTCGCCGCGCCGGGCGAGGAGCTCCACGCCGTCGGACATGCCCACCGCCCCCGCGGACAGGGTCCACACGGTGCGGCGGGCGTCCGGGTCCACCGCCACGACGGCCTGCCCGTCGCCGCCCACCGCCACGTACAACTCCCCGCGGAACGGCGCCGCGCTCGCGATCTGCCGGACGTACGCGCCCGGGTCATGCTTCCACACCCTGCGCCCGGTCCTCGCGTCGAAGGAGTTCAGCACCCCGTCCGCGACGTGGACGACGCCGTTCACCCAGACCGGCGGGCTGAGCAGCCGGTCCCCCTCGGGCTCCAGCCTCCAGGCGACGGCGCCCGTCGCCAGGTCCACCGCCGTGATCGTGTCGTCCACGTCGAAGGCGTGCGCGTCCGAGAGCACCGGCGGTCGCATGCCGCCCGAACCGTCGGCGGCGACCGCCTGTTCGTCCGTGCGCAGCCGACACGACCACAGGAGCCGGCCGTCGCGCGTGTCGACGGCGAAGATCCGTCCGGGGTCCGAGCCGACCAGCCGACCCTCTCCGACGATCGCCGACATGATCAGCGACCGGTCCGGCCCCCACACCGCACCCTCCATGCGCTGCCGCCACCGCACCTGTCGGGTCGTCAGGTCGTACGCGGTCAACCAGGGTTGGCGCCCGTCGTCCTCCGAGCGGTAGAAGGCCCGGAGGTACAGGCAGGTCTCGTCGGCGGCCAGGACCATGCTGGTGAAGTCGAGATCACCCAGTACGGACGGGCCGACCGCGTCCGCGCCGAGACGACCGGTGCGCGGATCGACGTACCCCGCGCCCGGGTTGTCGTCCGCGTCGACGAACAGGCCCGCGAGCCGGCCGCCCACCGGGACCATGCCGACCCTGGTGGTCGAGGCCTCCCACAGGGTCGCCCCGTCGGAGGTCGACATCCCGCGCAGGACCTGACCGTGGTGGACCAGCACCTCGTCGCTCACCATCGTCGGCGTCGCGGAGAACGGCGCGGCCACCGACCACGACGGGGCCGGCGCGGTACCGGCCGGACGGCGGGCGGAACCGCTCGGACGCGGCGTGCCCGACGGGCCGCCCGCGCGGGCCCCGCCGCCGGAGCCCGACAGCGCACCCGACCACCACAGCGCCCCGAGGCCCGCCCCGGTGACGGCCACCGCGGCAGCGCCCGCGAGGAGTCCCCGACGCGAGGGCGCGGGCTCGGCCGCGGGGGCCCGCAGCGGCGCGGAGCCGAGTGCGGCGATGTCACCGACGCGGCGCGACAGGTCGGCGACGATCCCCGGGGGCAGCAGATCGGCGAACTCGCCCGCTTCGAAGGGCCCCCAGGCGTCCCGCAGGGCCTCGGGCGACGGACGCCCGTCCGGTTCGGCCGCCAGGCAGGCGGCGACGCTCGCGCGCAACCCCTCCGGGACCCCGGCCAGGTCGGGCGCCGCGCCGTCCCGCAGCAGCCGCAGCGTGTCGTGCCGGCCCCGGGCCTCGTACGGGCCGTGCCCCGTCGAGGCGTATACCAGTACGCCGCCCAACGCGAAGACGTCGCCCCGCGCGTCGGGCCGCGCGCCGCGCGCCTGCTCGGGCGACATGTACCCCGGAGTGCCCGTGACGCCGCCGGGGGCCGTGAGGCGCGGGCTGCCCGGAGCCTGCGCGAGGCCGAAGTCGATGAGCAGGGGACCCCGCGCGGTGATCAGCACGTTGGACGGTTTGAGGTCGCGGTGGACCAGCCCGGCCCGGTGCAGCGCGGCGAGGGCCCCGGCGAGCGCCGACCCCAGCCGGCGGACGGCCGCCTCCGGAAGCGGACCCCCCGCGGCCATCGCCTCGGTCAGCGAGGGCCCGATCAGGTAGGAGATGGCCAGCCACGGGGGCGACCCCTCGGGGTCCGCCCCCAGGAACGCGGCGGTGTGCTCCGCGCCCAGGACCCGGGCCGCCTCCGCCTCCAGCAAGAGCCGCTCCCGATGGTCGGGCCGCTCGCGCAGGTCGGCCCGTACGGTCTTCACCGCGGCGAGCCGCCCGCCGGTCGAGCGCGCCAGGAACACGGTCCCCATGCCGCCGCTGCCGAGCCGGCCGAGGAGCGTGTACCCCCCGAGCCGCTCGGGGTCGTCGGGGAGCAGCGGCAGGACCGTGGACATGGGCGTGTACTCCTTCGGAGCGGCGTACGAGGACGAGGAAGGCGAGGGCGTGGAAGGCGAGGGCGTGAACCGCGCGGAGGCGGTGCGTCGGTGTCGGTGGCGGGTCGGGTCGGCGGCGGGTCGGGTCGGTCAGTCCGCCGGGATCGCCACCACCGCCGACGACCGGGCGACGAGCAACACCCCTGCGGTGGAGACGAGTTGGAACGGCTCCCGCGCCTGCGCACCGGACAGCGAGACCTGCCACTGCCGCCGGCCCGAGGCCAGGTCGGTCGCGATGACCCGGTGCAGGGTCGACAGGTACACCGTGCGGCCGGACGACCCCACGACCATGGGCCCCAGCATCGTCCACTCCACCACCTCGTCGAGGCTCTGCTCCCACAGCGTCCTGCCGGTGTCCGACGCCACCCCCACCAGCGGACCCAGGCCCGCGTCGTTCACGCACAGCACGCCGCCCGCCAGCAGGGGAGGGCCGTTGGTGTCGTCCACCTGGGCCCGCGATTCCCACAGCCGGGCGCCGGTCGTCAGGTCGTAGGCGTGCGCGTGCTCCCGGGACAGGAGGAACAGCCGGCCGGCCACCGGGTCGACGGCGGAGGCGGCGCCGCTGTACACCTCCGGGTACGTACGGTTCCAGAGCATGCGCCCCGTCGCGCGGTCGAAGCCCGCGATCGCCAGGGTGCGTATGGCGTGCACGTCGCGGAAGACGCCCTCGTCGGGCGGGGGCACCTCCACCACGACCGTCGCCGGGCCGACCGTGACGGCGAGGTCGTAGCCGAACCCGTCCGGGAGCGGGGTGCGCCACGTCTCCCGACGCCGCTCCAGGTCGAAGGCCGCGAGCCGGTTCCCGCCCGCCGGGGTGCCGTTGCCGACCAGCAGCCAGGCCGTGCCGCCCTCGACGGCGAGCACCGTCGTCAGGTCCTCGTAGCGCTGCAACCACTGCGTACGCCCGTCCCCGAGGGAGACCATCGCCAGCCCCGACCGGGCCATCAGCGCGCGGTCGCCGGGCACCGCCACCGGCCGGCCGAGGCTCTCGCCCGCGCCGGGCAGCTCCCACACCTGCCGGCCGGTGCCGAGGTCGTGGCCGTAGACGTCGTCGCCGCGCGCGACCAGGAACCGGCCGGCGCCGGACACGGGCAACAGCCGGGTCCGCGCCGTGGCGTCGTCCAGGCGCCACAGGGCCCCGGGCGGCATCCCCGACACCCGGGGGAGCGGGGACGCCTGACCGGGTCGGGCACCGGGGGCCGGAGCTCCATCGGGCTCGTCGCGGACGAGGCCGGACCAGGCGAGCGCCCCGCCGACCCCGAGGGCCGCCCCGGCCGCGCCGGTCAGCAGGCCGGAGAGGACCCGGCGGCGGGTCGGGCCGGCCGGGGTACCGGTCGGTGGGGGCGGGGCCTGCGCCGTACGGGGTCCCGGAGCCGCGTCACGCGTCCGCGTGTCGGCCACCGCGAGGCGCCCACCCGCCTCCGGCCCGTCCGGAAGCGTCGCCACCGCCGTCGCGGCACGCTCCGCCGGCCGCCCGTCGGGCGCCTCCAGATCGGCGACGGACTGCGAGCGCACCGCCAGCGCGGCCACGACCCGCCCGGGCGCCGCGCCGTGCGCCCACGCGGGTTCCGCCCCGCCCGGGGTCAGGGCCGCGCACAGTTCGGCGGCCGTCGGCCGGTCCGCGGGGGAGGGGGCCAGCGCGGCGGCCACGGCCCGCCCCGACTCCTGCGGAAGGCCCGGCAGTTCGGGGAGTACGGGTGCCTCGTGCGCGGCGCGGTAGGCCAGCACGGGCGGCGGGCCGTCGCCGAACGGCAGCCGCCCCGTGGCCGTGTGCAGGAGCAGCACCGCGAGGGCGTACACGTCGGCCGCCGCCGAGGAGGGCCCACCGGCGGCCACCTCGGGCGCCATCCAGGCGGCGGGCACCGTCGACACGCGGCTGTGCGGCTCGGGCCCACGACGCGGGGGCTCGGGCTCACCCTGCGCGGCTCCGGGCGCGGCGCCGCCCCCGGGCGACGTGAGGGTGCGGCAGGCGTGCAGGGCCAGCAGCAGCGGGCGGCCCGTCGTCAGCCAGACCCCCTCGGGCGCCACGGCCCCGTAGCCGACGCCCCGCGCGTGCAGGCCCGCCAGGGTGTCGGCCACCGCCCCCGCCACCCGTACCGCCTGCTCCGCGGGCAGCACCCCGCCCCCGGCGTCCGGCCGCGCCAGGTCGGCGAGGGACACGGCGGGCGCGTACGCCAGGGCCAGCCAGGCGGGCGCGATGTCGGTCCGCGCGTCCAGTACGGCCGCCGTCCCCGGCACGGGGTCGCCCCGGCGCAGCGCCGCGGCCGCCCCGTGCGCGGCCGGGGGCAGCAGGCACACCACGGCGTTCCCGTGGGCCCGGTCACGGCCGAGGTACATGCCGTTCTCGGGCGGTTCGGGGCGGGGCCCCGGCCAGCGGGCCAGCAGCCGGTACGGCCCGACCTCCCCCGGATCCCGCGCGGTCAACCCCTCCACGAGTCGTCCGACCCCCATGCCCCACGCTCCCGTCGAGGTGCCCGACCGTCTCGGGTCACATGCCCGGCAGGGCGCGGACCGCCCCGCCCCGGCGCCAGATCACGCAGCCGCCGCCCACCACCGCGCCGCGCCACGGAGCGTCGGCCGGTACCTCCGGCGGCAGGGCCGGCGCGAACACGTACTGTTCGGCCACCCGCCCCGTGTGCAACGCGAGGACTCCGAGATCCGGGGCGCGCGACGCCGCGAACACCCCGGCCCCGGACACCAACGGGGCCTGTTCCCGGTCCAGTTCCTCGGCGGCCGACACGGTCCACACGGGCGCACCGGTCCGCGCGTCGACCTTCCGCAGCTGCCGGCCGTCCACCACGTACACGCCGTCTCCGGCCGGGGCGGGAGCGCCGAAGCCCGTGCCCTCGTCCGCCGGTAGTTCCCACAGCCGGCCGCCGTCGCCCGCCCGCAGGCACGTCAGCGTGGGACCGCCGCCGATCAGCACGCCCCGCTCGCCGAACACCACCCGCCCGGAGCCGCCCTGCGACCCGCCCCCGGAACCCGAACCGGAGCCCGACCCGCCCCCCGACCCGGCCGGGAGGCGCCACACGAGGCTCCCGTCGGAGGCGGACAGGGCCACCACGCCACCCTCGGCGGAGGCCAGGACGAGCAGCCCCCGCCCGGTCGCCCCGTCGAGCACCGCACCCGGCAGCGGAGCCGGCACGCGCCAGCCGACCCCGCCGTCCGTACGCCGCAACGCGACCACCCGCCCCGCCTCGTCGAGGACGTACACGCGCTCGCCGTCGGCGGCCGGCAGGGCCCGCGCCCCGACCGACGTACGCCGCGCCACAGAGCCGTCGCCCGCGTCGAGGAACAGCACGGCGCCGTCCGGGGCCAGGGCCACCGGGCGGCCGGCGCCCAGCAGCGCGGACACCACAGGACCGCGCCCGCGCCGCCGCCCCGAGACCGGGTCGTGGAGGGCGACTTCGCCCCCGCCGTCCGCGAAGCACGCCCACCCGTCGACGTCGAGCGGCCCGAACCCCGGCCGCGCGGCGGCGCCGTCGTAGGACCACAGCGGCGGCGGCACCGTGCCGGGCGGGCCGCTCCAGCGGGGTGCGGCGGAACGGCCCCGGCGCTCGCCGTCGCGGCGTACCAGGAGCGCGGTCCCGGTCGCGGCGAGGAGCAGGCCCGAACCCGCCGCGGCCAGCACGCGCCGCCGGGCCGGCCCCCGCGGGGCCGCGCCCAGGCCCGCGGCGGCGCGGGCCAGCCCGGTCGCTTCGGCGAGCACCTCGGGCGGCAGCCATCGGGCGGCGGGCCGCAGCGCGCCGCCCCGGGGGTCGAGCGCCCGGGCCACCTCGGCGGCGGTGGGCCGGTCGGCCGGTCGTTTCTCCAGGCAGGCGCGGACCACGGGCAGCAGGGTGCCCGGCACGTCGGTGAGGTCGGGGGCCTCGTGGGCGATCCGGAAGTCCGCGTGGACCGGGTCCCCGTCGAAGAACGCGTGCCGGCCGGTGAGCGCGAACACCACGATCGCGCCCAGGCAGAACACGTCGCTCTCCGGCCCGAGGGGGCCCTTCACGACCTGCTCGGGCGACATGTAGCCCGGTGTCCCGGGACGCTGGCCGGTGGTGGTGAGCGTGGTGTCGCCGACCACCCGGGCGATGCCGAAGTCGACCACGCGCGGGCGGTCGGCGCCGAGGATCACGTTCGAGGGCTTGAGGTCCCGGTGGACGACGCCGGCCCGGCCCAGCGCCGTCAGCGCCCGCGCGAGGGCCCCGGCCAGCGCGCTCACCGCCGGAACCGGCAGCGGCCCGTGGCGCAGCACCGCTGCGCCGAGCGTGGGTCCCGGCACGAACTCCGTCGCCAACCAGGGCACCCCGTCGGCGGTGGAGGAGCCGAGGACGGCCGCCACGAAGGGGCCGCGCACCACCGAGGCCGCGTCCGCCTCGCGGACGAACCGTTCCCGAAGGAGCGGGTCGCGCAGCAGCTCGGGCCGGATGGTCTTCAGCGCCACCGGCCGCCCGCCCCGCAGGGCGAGGTAGACGGTGCCCATGCCGCCGGCCCCGAGCACCCCCACGATCCGGTGCCCGCCGAGCCGGTCGGGCGCACCGGCCGGAAGTGGCGCGATCAGGGGTCCCATGGCGTGATCGTATGCGTGACGCTCCCAACGGGCGGACGAATGCCGGAAGTTGTCGAAGGAGTGGGAATCGCCGGCCCACCTCCCCGCTCTCGACCCTGCCGCCGTCCCGCGGATGACACCGACCCGTCCGGGGTACGGAACCGGTCAGGGCGACAAGGGGTGGGGGGACACCGATGGGCCGCATGGTGCGCGTGGGGCTGGCCGTCGTGGTGGCGGGATTCCTGCTGTGGTACGGCTCGTACTACACGACGATCCTGGTGTGGGAGGTGCGCAAGCTCCTCGCCTGGCTCGCCCTGCCCCTGCTCACGGCGGGTGTCGTGATGGCCGGCCTGCTGGTGGTGCGGCTCCTGCGCCGGGGAGGGCGCAAGGTGAGCGGGACGGCCTCGGCCGCCGTCCTCGGCTGGCTGGGCGCCGTGGTGGGGCTCGGTCTCGCCGTGGGTTGGCTGGTCTACGGCGCCTACCTCCAGGACCGCGCCTACATGGCGAGCGCCGAGGTGGTGACCGAGCCCGTGCCGGCGCTCGCGGCCCGGGCGCCGTACGTCGTGGGCAAGGCCCAGGCGGCGCCCCACCTGGGCGACGTCACCGGTGAGATCGCCGACATCACCTACCTGCCCGACGCGGACCGCTTCGCCACCCTCGTCGAACGGCGCGGCTGGCTCGCCGGGTACGAGGTCGGACTCGTGCAGGAGGTGCCGCTCGGCGGGGTCGGGCGCAGCCAGGAGCGGTGCGCGTTCGACGTCGATACGGCGGACGCCAGGGTCGGCGGCTGGTTCGGTCACAACCTCGGCCGGAAGATCTCGGCGCAGCGTCGCTGGGTCCGCTTCGACGCCGGGGACGTGTACGTGACCTGCCGGGGCGGTACGCCGGTCGTGGTCGTCCCGCTCAAGCGCCAGACCGGGATCCTCGTCGTGACCGAACGCCCCGCCGGGGTCGCCCTCTACGACGGCCGGACGGGCCGGCTCACCGTCACCGACGACACCGCCTCGGTACCCGGCCCCTCCTACCCGCTGAGCCTGGCCGCGCGGCAGCGGGAGGCCACCGTCGCCGTGGGCGGCTTCGGCGACTGGTACTTCGAGCGCAGCGGCTGGGACGCCTCCGAGGACGGAGCCAACGAGGGCAACGAATCCGAGTTCACCCTGCGCCCGCGCGAGGTGGCCGGGACCGGCGCCTACGTCACCCCCCTCACCCCGCAGGGCGACGCCGGCTCGATCGTCGCGGTGTCCACCGTGCCGATGCGGCACGAGGGCGGGGGACTGGCCCCCATGACCGTCCACCGCCTCGACCCGACCTGGTCCTCGCCGCAGGCGCTGGTGGCCCTGATCAAGGCCGAGTACCGGGACGTGTGCTGCTACAACGACGACGAGGTGTTCGAGGTCGTCCCCACCGGCGGCAGCACCTGGACGGCGACCGTGGGCAGCAAGCAGAACATCCGGTACCGGGTGGAGGGCCGCGGACAGGTCGACGGCCGCGAGGCGACCTGCCTGAAGGCCGCGGACGGGGCGCTCATCCGATGCGCCCACGCGGCGCCCGGATCGCCCGAGGAACGGGAGCTCGCGGAGCGGGAACGGCAGAAGCGGGAGGCCGGGGCGAAGAACCCCCGCGACCCGGGCGACCTCAAGGCCTACACGCCGGAGGAACTCGCCGAACTGCAACGGCGGCTGAGCGAGGAGGTCGTACGCCGCCTGCGGGGCGCCTGAGCCGGGTCGCAGGCCTTGCGCAGCCGGAGCAGGCACCTGGCCGGCCACCTGAAGTAGCCGCCGCCCGTCCGCCCGGCGGTTCAGGGGCGCGGGACCACCCGCAGGTCGACCACGTAGTGCTCCTCCAACCACCCGTCCGGAAACCGGGCGTCCAGGCGGCGGCGCTCCTCGGCGAGGAAGGCGTCCGTGCCCGGTGCGCCGATCAGGAAGAGCGAGTGCGTGGACAGCTTGGCCAGGTGGACGTCGACGGGGACCCGGCGCGACCACGGCAGCCGTCGGGTCGTGAACGCCACCCCCTCCCCGAAGCGGGGCCGTTCGTTGGTGTGAAAGCCCGGGCCGAAACGCTCCTCGATCCGCGTGTGCTGTCCGGCGATCCAGCCGACGCGCAGGTCCGGGTCGTTCGACCAGACGGCCAGGGCTCCGCCCGGCCGCAGCACGCGCAGGGCCTCGGGCACGGCGCGGTCGGGGTCCGTCCAGTGCCACGACTGGGCGTAGGTGAGCAGGTCGAGGGAGGCCGCCGCGAAGGGCAACCGGTTGCCGTCCCCGCGTACGAGGGGGAGCCGCGGGTTGCGGCGTCGGAACTCGGCCGCCATCCCCTCGCCCGGTTCCACCGCCACCACCCGCGCCCCGTACGCGTCCAGCAGCGCGGTCGCGATGCCCGTGCCCGCGCCGACATCGGCGACGCGGGCCCCGGCCAGGGCGCGGCCGGTGAGTTCCGCCAGGGCGTCGAGGAGCGCGGGCGGGTACGAGGGCCGGTGGTCGGCGTAACGCGCCGCGGCGGCGCCGAACGAGCGGGCGCGGGCTCCGGTGCCGGTGGCGCCGTCCGCGGCCGGCCCTCGATCGCCTGGCGCGGTGCGCGCGGTCCCTCGCTGACGGTCCATCGGCCCCCCTGGCGTGGCGTGCGTACGCTCGGCAGGTTCCCATCCGCGGTGCCCCGTCCGCAACGGGGCACGGCCTCCTCCGGCGGCGCCGGACGGAGCGTTGTGGACCCGGGGATCGGCCGTCGGCGTGGTGTCGACGGTGTGACAGGGTGGTGGGACATGCGGGCCTTCGGGGCCTGTGAACGCGAAAGAGGTATGTGATGAACGAGGCCGAGCTCAGGGCGCTGTTCGCCGAGATAGACACCGACGGCGACGGGCGGATCAGCATCGTCGAACTGGCGCGGGGGTTCAAGGCCGAGGGCGCCCAGGGGCACCTCGCCGAAGAGGTCAAGAAGGCCATGGAGGCCGACGCGAACCACGACGGGGTCCTCGACTTCGAGGAGTTCCGCACCCTGCTGAAGTAGCGGCGGGCCCGACGGCCTGAGCTCCCGGGCAAGCCTTGGGCCGGCCCGGGAGGACGGCTCGCCCTCCCGCCCTTCTGTTGATCATGACGCCTTCCGGTCGCAGAATGGGCCTGCCATGACTGACACTTCAGCCTCCGCTTCCCCAGACGGTCCCCTCTCCGAGGCCCCCTCGGGGTTCCTGCGCGTGGTCCTGCGCGCGGACGCCTTCGCCGCGTCCTCGGCCGGGACGATCACGCTGATCGCCATCCTCCTCGCCCTCGTCTTCACCGACACCGTCGCCGGCATCGTCGCCGCGGTCCTCCTCTTCGCCGGATGGGTCGCCGTCGGCCTCACCGGCCGCAGGCACCAGCGGCTCACCGGGGGGAGGAACCGACCCGCCGGGGACCGATGAGGTCCACGACCCGCCACCCCCGCCTGCCCCCGGCGGGATCCGGAACGACGCATTTCACCCGCAAAAGTATGTCGGGCATACTTTTGCCGGCGAGGCGCGGCGTTCCGCCGGGCCGCATCGACCAGGGGACAGCCAGACATGGACACCGGCACACCGGCCACCGCGGACTTCGGCGTGCTCCTGCACGGGCTGCGCCGGCGGGCCGGGTTGAGCCAGGAGGAGCTGGCCCACGCCGCGGGGATCAGCGTGCGCGCGCTGTCGTACATGGAGCGCGGACACTCCCGGGGACCCCAGCGCCGCACGGTGCGGGCCCTGGCCACCGCCCTGGCCCTGGACGCGGCCGGCGCGGGGGAACTGGAGCGCGCCGCGAGCCTGGGCCGTCCGCGCCGGGCACCCGCCACCGAGGCCCCGCACCCCGCCCCCGTACCGGACGCCGCCCCGCCGACCGGCGTACCCGACCTGCTGCCGCGCGCACCGCGCGGCTTCCACGGGCGGGCGGCGGAGCTCACCGCCCTGTCCCGGGCCGCCACCGGCGAGGCACCCGTCTGCCTGGTCGTCGGGCCCGCCGGCGTCGGGAAGACGGCCCTCGTCCTGCACTGGGCCCACCACGGCCGAGCCGGATTCCCCGACGGACTGCTCTACGCCGACCTGCGCGGCTACGGCGACACCGGCGAGCCCGCCGTGCTGGAGGTGCTGCGCGAGTTCCTGCCCGCGCTCGGTGTGCCCCACGACCGGATACCGGATTCGGCGAACGGCGCCGCCGCGCTGTTCCGGTCGCTCGCCGCCGACCGCCGCCTGCTCGTGGTGCTCGACAACGCGCGGGCCTCGGAGCAGGTCAGACCGCTCCTTCCCGGCGGTCGGCACTGCGTCACCGTCATCACCAGCCGACACCGGTTGCAGGGGCTGATCGTCACCGACACCGCCCGGCCCGTCGCCGTGGACGTCCTCGAACCGGCGGACGGCACGATGCTCCTCGCCGGGGTGCTCGGCACGGACCGCGTGAGCGCGGAGCCGCAGGCCGCGCTCCGGCTGGCCGAGCTGTGCGGCGGGCTGCCGCTCGCACTGCGCGTGGCGGCCGCCCGGCTGGCGGGGCGGCCCGCGTGGTCCCTGGCCGAGATGGCCGCCGAACTGTCCGACGAGACGCGCCGGCTGGGTCTGCTGGACGTGGAGGACACCGGCGTACGGGCGGCGCTGCGCGTGACGCTGCAACAGCTCCCCGGGGAGGTCTCCCGTCAGTTCGCCCACCTCGGCCGCCACCCCGGTACGCACGTCGACCGGTACGCGGCGGCGGCCCTGGCCGGCACGGACCCGACGGCCGCCGAAACCTCCCTCGAACGGCTCGCCGTCGCCCACCTCGTCACGGAGACGGCGCCCGGCCGCTGGACGATGCACGACCTCGTCCGGCTCTACGCGCGCAGCCTCGACACCGAGCCCGACGCGCTGAGACGCCTCCTGGACCACTACATCGCCACGGGCATCGCGGCCGTCGCGGCGGCCGAGCCCGGCAACGAGGACTGCTTCCCGCTGCCCGCCGACCACCTCCCGCCGGCCGGGGTGCGGAAGTTCGCCGACCGGTCCGCCGCCGTGGCCTGGTACGCCGCCGAGCGCGACGACCTCACCCGGGCCGCGGCGGCGGCGCACGCCGCCGGACTCCACGACAGGACCTGGCGGATCGTCCTGACGCTGTGGCCGGTGATCGTGTGGCGCGTACGGGACGGCTGGGCCCCCCTCCTGGAGACCGCCCTCGACTCCGCACGGGCCGACGGCGACCGGCACGGCGAGTCACGCGTGTTGAACGTGCTGGGCTGGGTGCTGACCGAGGAAGGACGCGTCCCGGAGGCGCTCACCCACCTGGAAGCCGCCTCCGCGCTGGCCTCCCGGGCCGGTGACGTGGTGGCCGAGGCCAACGCCCTCGTCGTCCTGGCCATCGCGCAGGCCGCACTCGGCGGCCTGGAGGCGGCCGCGCGAGGGTGCGAGCGCGCGGTGGAGCTGGCACGCCGGGCCGGAGACCGGACCATCGAGAGACTGGCCATGCAGCACCTCGCACGGCACTGGGCCGACGCCGGGAAATGGCGCCGGGCGCTCGACACGGCGACCGAGGCGCTCGAATTCGACGACCGGTCCGACACGGCCGACATCCCGCGCGTCCTGCTGCTCATGGTGCGGGGCGAGGCGCTCCTGGGGCTCGGGGACGAGGCCCGGGGCATCCGCCAACTCGACCTGGCGGCCCGGGAGGCGGAGTCCTTCGGCTACGACGACGGCGCCGTGCGCGCGCTCGGCGCGCTGCTGCGGGCGTCGACCGACGAGGGGTTCCGGGCACGCTACGACGCGGCGGTGGCCCGCCTCACGACGCGGACGTGAGGCGGAGGTCGGCGGGCCGGCCGGGCGGAACGGGCGACGGCCCCCGTGAGCGGTGTCGCTCGCGAGGGCCGTGGCACGAGCCGGAGCCGGAGGAGTCCCGATCGGGGGAAGAGGGAACTCCTCGCGGCCGGCCTCGGTGATCAGCCGTTGAGGGGGAGGTCGTAGCGGATCCACCCGGACCAGTTGCCGTCGTGGTCGCGGTTTCGGCCCCAGTACTCCGCCTTCTCGTCGTAGTAGAACAGCCGGAAGCTCCAGGGGTCGCTGGTGTCGTAGTCGTAGACGTACGCCTGGCTCGACGCCCTTCCGCCCATGGACATCCACTTCGACCAGTCGCCGTCGGAGTCGGTCCAGCGGGTCCACACCGCACGGTCGGTGCCGATGACGAACTCCTGCTTCGTGTCGTCGGGGAGCCTGTGCTTGGTCACCCCGTACTCGCAGAAGTAGACGCCGCCTCCACGCGAGCAGTAGCTGCTCGCCTCGGCGGGCGTGGCCACCACCGCGACACTCGCCAGGGCGGCGGCCGCGACCGCGACCGCCTGGATCTTTCGGACCGACAAGAATCTTCTCCTTCGTGCGACCGGCCTCACGGGCACGGACGTGGTGCCGGCGGCGGGCTTCTCGGCCCGTCGCCGTTCTTCGTTCCCGGGACCACCGTGGGGGTGGGGCCGGGGCGCCGCGGGGCGGCGGTGGGGTGATCCGCCGGTGCGGGGCAGCATCCCTGCGGCAGTCACAGTCGATCACGGTGGTCGGGTCCGGCCCAGGCAGTTCCACCCGCAAAAATACGGTCGCCGTCTTTTGCTACTTCGGGACGGCCAGTACGGGGAGGGTGGTCGCGTTGTTGCCGGGGTTCGGGTCGCCCTCGGCGGTGATGGTGGCGTGGATGGCGCCGGGGCCCGAGCGGGCGATGGTGGCGAGCACCGGGATCTGGTTCTTCGTGCCCTTGGCAAGACTCCCGCCGGTACACGTGTAACCCGTGGCGCCGCCGCTGCACTGGAAGCCGTTGAAGGTTCCCGACTCGGGGGGACGCCGTACGGTCACGGACCCGGTCGTCTGGACGGTGAGGGTCACGCCCTTCGCGTCGGCGCCGGCGTTCGAGTACGAGACCCAGTAGTTGCGGTTCGTACCGGCCGGCGGGTTCTCCTCGCCGGTGACGCTGCCGATGGCCACGTCGGAGGGTGCGTTGGCCGAGCCGGCGGCCTCCGAGCAGATCTCGTTCGAGGTATAGGTGGCGCCGAAGCTCGCGAAGGGCCCTTCACCGCCCTCGGTCCCGGTTTCGAGCACGGCGCAGTAGGGGACACCCGCCCGGAGGCCGGCGTTGACCGTCTTCACCACGGTCCTGTTCTCACTGGGTACCGCGGCCGCCACGGGGATCCGCCGGGTCTCCCCGGGGACGCCGTTCGGGCGCAGGACGAGCGTCGTGTGCACGTCGTCCGGGTGGGTGTCGCGGAAGGTCACCGTGACGTCCGGAGCGTCCAGCACCACGCTCACCAGGGTGGATGCCGAGGCCGGCACGGAAAGGCCGAGGGCCAGGGCTCACACCGTACCGGCGACCACCGCCGTCCGGTACGTCCAGCGCAGGCGCGTTTTGGGAAGCCCCGTTCTCGATCGGATGGGGTCACTTCCATGCTCCGCCCGCCTCCGGGCCCCGGCAATTCCCCGCCGCGGGAGCCCGCCCTTCACCGCCCTCGGGCCGGCGTGTGCGAGGAGTCGGGTCGGGGGCGCGCTGGACGGGCCGGCTCCGAGGGCGACGGGTACCCTCGGAGAGGAGCCCCGCACCACGGGGCCACCACAGGCCGCCATGACGGCCCGTCAGCACCTCACCCCATCCGCGACGTTCGCGGAAAGCCGGCGTCGAGCGCTGACCCCGACCGGCCGGTACACCGGCCGTTCCCCTCTTGTCGCGACACGTCTCGCGTCACCCGCCATGGCGAGCCCGATCCCTTCCGTACACACCCATGCAGCACTCTGCCATGGAGGGAAATATGAAGAGGCAACGTCGTTGTGCATTGATCGTCCCACTCCTGGCTTCCGCGGTCGCCCTTCCGCCGACGATGGGCGCCCAGGCGGCTCCTTCGGCCGTTCAGGTCCCCGCCGCCCCGGCCTGCCGGCTGATACCGCTGGGCGGCTCCTCGATCAACGTCAACGTGGAGCTCACCGGCTACCGGTCGAACCAGAAGGTCAGCATCACCCGAATCGGCGGCCGGACATTCGAAACGCGGGTCGACGGAGGCGGCAACTTCATCGTGAAGAACCAGCGAGACGGCACTTACAAGGTCAGGCCGGTCGATGGTGGTCGCGGTTCCACCATTTCCTGCACGGACGCCCCCGCCCCCGTGAACGTCAACATCACCGAGGCCGACGTGGTCGCGACGAAACCGGACACGCCCACGGTCCCCTGCAACCAGGCGACTCCCGTCACGTTCGAGGGAACGCTCTCGGGCACCGGAACCGGTGACATCAGGGTCGTGTGGGTGAGCCCCGACACGGACAAGCAGTCCGAGCCCATGGTGAAGTTCACCGGACCCAGTTCCAAGACCCAGTTCGTCGTCAACGCCCCCGCCCGCGGGAACCCGGCAGAACCACGGCCCAAGGTGCAGGCCCAACTCATCGTGCCCCGGCAGGGGGCGGAGCAGGGCGTGAGGTCGGCGGTGTTCACGGTGACGCTGGTGTGCGCACCCGGCACCTGAGGCCGAACGGCTCCGACAGCTCGTCAGAAGGGATGGAGTGACACGTGTGGCCGGCGCCCGATCGGGCGCCGGCTCACGGGCGGTCGTGGCGGTGGTAGGCCTTGTTCGCTATCCGCCAGGCACCCTTCACGCACGTCAGGAGAAAGACGTCGGTGAAGGTGTCCGGCCCGTGCACGAGCGTCATCGTCGCCGTGGCGACGCTGTGGTGCACATCGAGGCTCTCGACGCGGCGCGAGCGCATCGGCTCGTCCAGCGCCGGCCGGCCGGAGAACAGCGCGCAGTACTCCTCCACGCCCCAGGAGACGAACGCGCCGTCGCGGATCCCCTCGATGCGGGCGGTGGGGAGGAACGCGTCGCGGAAATGGGCGGGCTCGCCGGTGGCGTGCCCGCGTACGTACGCGCGAAGCGGCGCGAGTACCGCCTCCGGGGCGGCCGGGAGCGTGGCGGCGACGGCGATGTCCGCCTCCGCGAAGGCGGGCGAGGCGTCCGACAGGGCGGCGCCACCGCGCAACGGAGCGGAAGACGCACCGCCGAGCAGGGCCATGTCCTTGCCCAGCGCGCGGATCGTGAACTCGGCCGGGGACTCCTGCGGCCCACCGTCCAGGAAGCGCCGCTTGCGGGCCACCAGGGCGCCCAGCGTGCCGAGTTCGAGGACGTCGAGCACGTCTTCCCGGGGCAGGCCGAGGGCGTCCGCCTGACGCAGGGTGTCGCGGAGGGCGAGGACGCCGCCGGCCAGGCTGTGGTTGGCGATCAGTTTCAACGCGGCCGCGGTCGGGGCGTCCGCGACGGGGCGCACGGTGCCGAGGACGTCCAGGACCGGCCGGGCGCGTTCGAGCGCGGCGGGCCGCCCCGCCGCGAGAATCCGCAGGGCGCCGGTCTCGGCGGCCGGAACGGAGCCGAGCAGGGGGGCGTGGACGTAGGACGGGCCGACGAGGCGCGCCAGCCCCGCCGCCTCGTCGGGGGAAATGGTGCCGGTGTTCACCACGAGCGTGTCGGGGCCCAGCGAGGCGCGGACCTCGTCGAGGACCTGCCGGCAGGCGGGGCCGTCGAACAGGGCCAGGAGGACGAGGTCCCTGCCCGCGACCGCCCCGCTCGGATCGGTGGCGCGGTCGAGGTCGCTCACCCGCCCGCCCGAGCGCGTCCACCCGGTGACCTCGAAGCCGTGCCCGGCCAGACGGGTCGCCATCGCGGCGCCCATGCGCCCCAAACCGAGGACAGTGATCTTGTGCGGTGTGGAAGTCATGGGACCCAGCCTGCGGCCCGCTCCAACCATGCGACAAGCGCAGATCCGGCACACCAGCCATGCGCGATACGCATGTCTGCCGGCATACTGGCGCCATGGACCTGACGGTGTGGCGCACCTTCGTGACCGTGTGCCGACTCGGCTCGCTGTCGGCGGCCGCGGCCGAGCTGAACCACACCCAGTCGGCCATCTCGCGCCAGATGGCCGGGCTGGAACGACAACTCGGTGCGAAGCTGCTGGAGCGCCGCGCCCGGGGCGTGTCCCCGACAGGGGTCGGCGAGGTGTTCCGGCGTCACGCGGCGGCGACGCTCGACGAGGCCGACCGCGCCGTGCGCTCCGTACGCGAGGCCAAAGACGGCGCGCACGGGGGGCCGTTGAACGTCGGCGCGACCCCCTCCCTCGCCGCCGGCGTCGTCCCGGAGGCCCTGCGCAGGCTGCTGGAGGAGAGCGGCCCCCGCCCGTGGAGCCTGTCGCCGGGTCTGACCGGGGCCCTTCACGAACGCGTGCTCGCCGGCCGCCTGGACGTGGCCGCCGTGACCGACGCGCCCCCGGGGCTCCCCGAGGACCCGCGCGTCGAACGGCGCTTCCTCGGGCTGGACGAGATGGTCGTCGTCCTGCCCGTCGGACACCCGCGGGCGGGCCACGGCCCGGTGCGCGTCGAGACCCTGGCCGACGAGACCTGGGTGGAGGACAACGACGGCTCGGCGGCCCTCCTGCGCCGCCACGCGGCCCGCGCCGGATTCAGCCCCCGGATCGACCTCGGGGCCGCCGACCTGCCCGGCAAGCTGGCCCTGGTCGCGACGGGCCACGCCATCGCGCTGATCCCCGGCGTGCTCAGGCGCGCGCTGCGGGCGGACGTCACCACGACGGCGCTCGTCGACCCCCCTGCCCGCGGCATCTACGGGATCACCCCCCGCCGCGACCCCCACCCGGGCGCGTCCGCCCTGATCGACCGGCTCGCCGAGGTCTGCGCCGGCTCCGACCCCCGCGTGGACCCCGCGGGAGGGCACTGACCCGGGGCGCCGGTGCCGGTGCGCCCCGTGCGGGTCACCAGGTCGAGCGGCCCGCCCGGAGCCCGCCGCTCAGCGTCGCCGGGGCGGGACGGCCATGGTGGAGCCCTCGGCGACGCTGGGCGCGGTGGCGAAGACGAGGTCGGCGCCGGTGAGTTCCAGGACCCGTGCCAACCGGGCCGGCACCACTCCGGCGAGGACCACCGTGCGGTCCAGCGTGGGCTGGAGCATGATGCTGAGCGCGGTCGAGTCCGCGAAGGTGACCCCGGTGACGTCCACGACGAACCGGCTGACGCCGGGAGCCGTGGGGTCCATCGCGGCCCGCAGGGCGGCCACGCCGTCCATGTCGAACTCGCCCGTCATCACGACGACGCGCACGTCCCCGTCCGTCCGGGCCTCGACGCGCCCGCGCGCCCCGCTGCTGTGCGTGTCCATGCTGCTCGCTTTCCTCTCTGCGGCCTTCGCGCTCGGCCCTTCGGATCCTTCCGCCCCACGGCCCGCCCCGGCCGGCCCGCTCACCGGCTGCGGGGGAGCTTGACCACGGTGACGAAGAAGTCGTCGATCTGCTGGATCGCCCGGATGAACTGGTCGAGGTCCACCGGCTTCGTCACGTAGGCGTTGGCGTGCAGCTTGTAGCTGCGCAGGATGTCCTCCTCGGCGGCCGAGGTGGTGAGCACGACCACCGGGATGTGGTTCAGGTCCGGGTCGGTCTTGATCCGTTCCAGGACCTGCCGGCCGTCGTACTTGGGGAGGTTCAGGTCGAGGAGGATCAGGTCGGGGCGCGGCGCGTTCGCGTGCTCGCCGCGCCGGTACAGGAAGTCCAGGGCCTCCAGGCCGTCCCGTACGACGTGCAGCACGTTGCCGATCTTGTTGTCCTCGAAGGCCTCCCGGGTCATCAGCTCGTCGCCCGCGTCGTCCTCGACCAGCAGGACTTCGGCGGGGGTGGCCTGGGGCCGGTCGGTGAACGCGCTCATCGGGGGAGTCCTTCGGTGGTGGCGGGGGAGGGTGCGGGCTGGGGGCGCGCGTCGTCGGCGTCGGACGCGGGGGTCTCGGCGGCGGCCGCGACCACGGGCAGGGTGAAGACGATCCGGGTGCCTTCCCGGTGCTCGGTGTCGATCCGGATGTGTCCGCCGGCGTGCTCGACGATCTTCTTGCAGAGCGAGAGGCCGATGCCGGTGCCGCCGTAGGTCTCGCGTGCGTGGAGCCGCTGGAAGATGACGAAGACCTTCTCGGCGAACTCGGCCGGTACGCCGATCCCGTTGTCGGTGACGCTGAAGGTGTGGAAGCCCGGGTCCGCCGCGGGATCGTCGACCACGGCCACCTCGACGCGTGGAGGGCGGTCGGGCGAGCGGAACTTGACGGCGTTGCCCACCAGGTTCTGCCAGAGCATCGTCAGGAGCGTCGGGTCGCCCACCACCTCCGGGAGCCGTTCGGGACGGATGATCTCCGCGCCGCTCTCCTCCACGGAGGCGGCCAGGTTGCGCACCGCCCGGTCCAGGGCGCCGTCCAGCGCGACCGTCTCGCGCGCGTCCTGGACGCGTCCCACCCGGGAGAAGGTCAGCAGGTCGTTGATCAGGACCTGCATTCGCTTGGCGCCGTCCACGGCGAAGCCGATGTACTGCGTTCCGCGCTCGTCCAGCCGGTCCCCGTAGCGCTTCTCCAACAGCTGGCAGAAGGAGGCCACCTTGCGCAACGGCTCCTGCAGGTCGTGCGAGGCCACGTACGCGAACTGCTCCAGTTCGGCGTTGGAGCGGCGCAGTTCCGCCGCCTGGGCGTCGAGTGCCACGGCCGTGCGGTCGAGCCGCTCCGCGTTGCGCCGCGAGGCGTTCAGTTCGGCCACGGTCCGGTGTCGCATGGCCTCCACCGCCCGGGCCAGGGAGCGCAGCTCGGAGGGGCCGCACAGGGGGATCTCCTCGTCGAAGGCACCGTCCGCGACGCGCCGCGAGGCGGTCCGCACCCGGGCGAGCGGCCGCAGCACCCCCACGTGGAGCAGCACGGCCAGGGCGGTGCCGGTCAGCAGGAAGGCCACGACGATGGCGAGCAGGATGTGGTCGCGCTGCGAACGGGCCTCGCCGAAGGTCGTGCGGGCCTCGGCCTGGATGCGGTCCAGGCGCTCCTGCTGCGCGGCGATCCGCCCGCGCACCTCGTCGAAGCGGGCCTTGCCCGTCTGGAGGGAGGGCGGGGTGCCTCCGTTCTCCACGGAGGTGATGGCGGGGGCCGCGAACTCCTCGCGCCAGGTGCGGGCCGCCTCCTGTACGGCGGCGAGGTCCTCGCGTACGCCCTCGTCGTCGTCGAGGACCGTCGCCAGTCGCCGCGCGGCCTCGGCCTCGTTGGTCAGACCGCGTTCGTAGGGCTCCAGGAGCGCGGGTTCGTCGGCCAGCAGGTAGCCGCGGATGCCGGTCTCCTGGTCCAGCAGGGCGGTCTCCAGTCGCAGGGCGTCGCGCTGGGCGGGCAGGATCCCGTCGACGAGTCGGTTTCCTGCGGTGGTGGTGTGGGACAGCAGGGCGGCGCCGAGCGCGCCCGTGCCGACGACCATGAGGGCCAGGGTGACCAGCACGGTGGTGAGCCAGACCCGCAGGCTCGCGCCGTGGCGGTCAGGCGCCTGACCGGGGGGCGTCGCGGCGGGCGTGGCGGGAGGCGTCGTTGGGGGCTGTGCGGGGGAGGTCACGTGGGGGAGTTCCATTCGAGGTGGAGGACGGCGACGTCGTCGGCCAGGCCGCCCCAGTCCGCCGCGAGGCCCTGGGCCGTCTGGATCACGGTGTCGACGAACGGTTCCGCGGGCAGGTCGACGTGTCGACGGGCGATGTCCAGGAGACCGGCCTCGTCGAGGCGCTCCGAGCCGGGCCCGACCCGTCCCTCGATCAGGCCGTCCGTGAAGAGCATCACCGCGCCCCCGGGCCGCACCTCGACCTCGGCGACGGGCCAGCCGCCGCCCCACCCGGGCAGGATGCCGAGGGCCGGGCCGCCGGGGACGGTGCGCAACTCCACGTCCGTCGCGGAGCGGACCAGGAATCCGGGGTGGCCCGCGCGCTGGACGGAGACGGCGTCGGTGCCGGCGGGGCGGGTGAGGGAGACGAGGGTGGCGAAGATCTCGGGGCCGGATCGTTCCGCCAGCAGGATCCGCTCCAGCAGCCGGAGCAGTTCGGCGTCGCGGGCGCCCGCCATCACGAAGGAGCGCCAGGCCACGCGCAGGCACACCCCGAGCGCGGCCTCGCTGGGGCCGTGGCCCGACACGTCGCCGACGACGGCGTGCGTGGCCCCGTCGGGGGTCTGGACGACGTCGTAGAAGTCTCCGCCCAGCAGGGTCTGTGCGCGCCCGGGGTGGTAGCGGGCGCAGACGGTGACGGTGTCCGCGACGCCGTCGAGCAGGAGCGGGGTGGGGAGCAGGCCGCGTTCCAGACGCGCGTTCTCCTCGGCGCGCAGCCTGCTCGCCTGGAGGGCGACGGCCGCCAGCTCGGTGCGCTTGCGCTGGATCGCGTAGCGGATGGCCCGCATGAAGACGTCGGCCTCCAGGCGCCCCTTGACCAGGTAGTCCTGCGCCCCCGCAGCGACGGCGGCCAGGCCCGCCCGCTCCTCCGACAGGCCCGTCAGGACCACGACCGCGGCCTCGGCGCACAGGGCGAGGACCTGCCCCAGCCCGTCCAGCCCCCGGGTGTCGGGAAGGTGCAGGTCCAGCAGGACGCAGTCGGGGGCCTCGGCCTCCAGGAGGCCGACGGCCTCGGCGAGGGAGCCGGCCCGACCGAGGCGGACCTTGATCCCGCTGTCCTCCACGAGTTCCTCGACGAGCACGGCGTCGCCCTCGTCGTCCTCGATGAGGAGGACGTAGGGCGGTACGCCGTTCCACAGGGCCAGGAGGTCTTCCGGTTTGCCGGAGGAAGCCTGACGGGGCGGGGGCGGTGGTTGGCGCGGTGTGTCGACCGGGGGCTGTGGGCCCCCGAGCTCGGAAATGCTCGCCATGGCGTCGCGTCTGTCCCTTCTGGTTCCGGACGGCGGACGCCCGACGGCCGCGTGGTCGCGAGGAGCAAGCCTAGAGTGATCATTTGCCGTAAGGCAATATTTTACAACCTCAATGATCCTGGCGTGACCGGAAGAGGACGGAACCGGCCGGCGCCGACCGTCAGGCGCTGTCCGGGAACCGGGCCGGCGACGTGCCGGACGGTGTGTCCGACGAGGGCCCCGGAGATGGGGCGGAGGCGTCGGCGGGCGGGTTGCCGACGGCGGAGGACCCCGCGGCGGCCTCGCGGAACGCCGCCAGACCCTCCACGAGCATGGCCACGGCCTCGGGCGCCATGCGCCCCAGCACCGCCGACAGCTCGCGCGTGCGGACCGCCCGCCGCTCGTCCATCAACGCCCGCCCCCGGGGCGTGAGCCGCACCTCCACCTCGCGCCGTCGCGAAGGATGCGGCGAGCGGATCAGCAGCCCCATCGCCTCCAGCCGGTCGCAGAGGCGGGTGACCGACGACGGCCCGGAGCCGAGCACCGCGCCCAGGGCCCGCAGGTTGACCCCCTCGGCGCCCTCGACGGCGAGCAGCAGGCGCAGCTGCGACGGCGACACGGCTGGCGCCACCTCGTCCACCCCCCTGGCATGCAGCAGCGCGAGGAGCTCCGCCGCGGCGGCCAGGGCCGCGGCCGGCTCCTCGTACGCGCCGGAGCGGTCGAATCGGGGCACGCGTCCACTGTGCCACCGTCCGGCACGCCCGGCCGACCCCGCCGCCCGGACCGGCCGACCGACCCCGCCGCCCGACCCGTCCCGCCGCCCGGACCGTGCCCCCGGAGCGCGCCGGGCCCGGGGGACGTCCTACACCGCGCCCCCCGAGCCGGGCCGGCCGTGCCAGTCGAGGCAGACCACCATCGCGTCGTCGATGGCGTCCACGCCGCCCCGGTACCCCGCCAGCTCCGCCAGCAACGCCCGCGGCACCTGCGACGGCGGCAACAACCGCGTACCCAGGATGGTGCGGGCCAGGGCGTGCAGACCGTACGCCTCCCCGTCGGGGGAGGCGACGCCGTAGACGCCGTCGCTCAGGAAGAACAACCGGTCCCCGGGCAGGACCCGGAAGCGCTGGCAGGTGTAGACGGTGTCCTCGAACATGCCCAGCGGCAACTGCGCCTCCAACGCGATCGGCTCCACCGTGCTCCCGCGCAGCCGCCAGATCCGCGGCGACCCCGCGTCGATGACCTCGACCTCGCCGCTGTCCAGGTCGAAGCGCAGCAGCAGCATCGCCAGGTGCAGCTCCCCCCGGTACTGCCCGTGGAGGGCCTGGTCCGCCAGGGCCGCCTGATCCGCCAGACCGAGCCCGGCGCGCCGCGCGTTGCGCAGCGCACTGACGGCGAGGTTGGTCAACAAGGCCGCGTCGATGCCCTCGCCCATCCCGTTGTTGACGGTCAGCGTCAGGTGATCCGCGGACGCCGACCAGTCGAAGCTGTCGCCGAAGATGGCGTACGCGGGTTCCAGTTGCGCCCCGAGGTCGTACTCGGGACGTGAGCAGGCGCGCCCCGGGAGCAGCTGCCACTGCATCTCGGCGGCCAGCGTGAGCCTCCTGGCCCGGCGCGCCTGGAGGAAGAAGTCGGTGTCGCGGTCCGCGACGAGGATCTCGTGCGCCAGGGCGTCGGCCACGTCCCGCAGCGGCCCGAGAAGCCCCTCGACCGCCACCCCGGCATCGAAACGCACGCTCAGGACCCCGAGCCGGTCCCCGCGGACCGTCACCGGCACGTGCACGACGGTCCCCCCGCCCCCGGGCACCACGTGTGGCTCCTGCGACCCGAAGGCCCGGCCCTCGGCGCTGTTGTACGCCGACACCGAATCGGCGGTGAAGGGCCGCTCCGTGACCGGCTGGAGCCGCGCCGAGGCGTAGTCCGCCATCAGGAGCTCGGCGCCGGCGGCCCCGTACTCGCGGGTCAGGACGGCCCGGACCTCCTCGAACAACCCGTGCGGGGCCGCACCGCGCAGCGCGCGCTCGACGGCCCCGCCTCCCCCGACACCCTCGCCACCCACGACTCCAGCCACCGGACCCGTACCCGTCTCTCTCGCAACTGCCAAAATGGGGAACGACGAAGCCGCCGGCCCGCCGGGGGAGGCTGCGCGTACGTTCGGTAGGGAGTGTCACATGGGTCAGCGGTCGATCGGCTCCCCGCAGCCTCCAGCGGCCGTGTCGGCGGCGTCGGCGGTGGCGCGGACGAGCGAGCTGATCGAGCTGCTGGAGGTGGTCTGGGAGCGCGGTCGGGACACGGCCAGCGCCCCGCCGGTGTCCTCGACGCAGGCGCGGGTGCTCTTCCTCGTCGAGGCGAACGGCTGCCTGAACCTGCGGGAACTCGGCGGTCTGTTGGAGGCGGCGCCGCCGTCCGTCACCCGCCTCTGCGACCGTCTGGAGGCCGTGGGATTCCTCGAACGGCACCCGGGGGCCGACGACCGCCGCGAGGTACTGCTGCGCCTGACCGCCGCGGGCCGGCTGTACCTCGAACGACTGCGTGAGCGCAGGCAGGACGTACTGGCCGAGGCGATGGCCGCGATGCCGGAAGCCTCCAGAGCGGCCCTGGCCACGGGGCTCGCCGACTTCTGCGCGGCGGTCGCGAAGCCGCTGCGGCTGCCGTCCCCGAAGTCCTCCACCGCCCGCACGGCCTGAACCGCACGGGCGCCCGCCCACCGCGGGCTCAGGAAGCGGACCCGGACGACTCCGCGCGGCGCGAGCCCGTGCCCGTGCCCACGGGGGCCTCCGGGTCGGACCCGGTCGCGATCTCCGGCTCCAGACCGTCGCCCACCGCGGTGCGCGTGCGTCCGCTGTCGCCGCGCCAGGCCTCGAAGGCGAGGGTCGTGGCCGTGACCACGGCGAGGCCGAGCAACCAGCCGCCGACCACGTCACTCACCCAGTGGACCCCCAGCGCGACCCGTGTGTAGCCGACCCCCAGCACCGCCGTCGCCGCGAGGGCCCACGGCACCGCGCGCAAGCGGCGGGGGACCAGCGGAAGCAGCACCAGCAGGAGCACGGCGCACGTGGTCATGGCCGTCATGGCGTGGCCGGAGGGGAAGGAGAAACCGGGGGCGTGGGACACGGGCTCCGGCAGGTGCGGACGAGCACGCTCCACCACGTTCTTCACCAGGAACCCGATCAGCGCCCCCGACACCGAGGTGACACCCGCCCAGGCCGCGAGCCGCCACGCCCGGCGCGCGAGCAGCCACACCACCAGGGCGGCCACCAGGAGGCGCAGGGTGACCGGATCCCACACCACGCTCGTGAGGAACTCCAGCACGCCCACCAGGGAGGGATGTTCCAGGGCGGCGTCGTGCAGTCGCCGCGCTACACCCCGGTCGAGCCGGTACAGCGGCGCCCACCGGGATTCCACGAGGACGAAGACCAGGGCGAACGGCACCGCGGCCACGGCGGTGGCCGCCACCGCCCCCACCAACCTGCGACCGAACGCCGCGTCGGGCCCGGAGCGCCGGGCGAGGAACGCGCGCACCGCGGCGCGACGTCGGGGACGGGAGGTGCGCTGTGCCATGGGGTGGGCCTGCCTTTCGAGGGCGCTGGTCGGTGCGGCGACGGCCGGCCGAAGCAGGACCGCGTACGACGCCTCACCACCACCGGCGCCTACCCCCACCGGGCCGCCCCAGCCCCCGCGCGCGGCACGGCACGCCGCTCGGCGCACCGCCCGTCGGTCCCGCGCGCCGGCCGTCAGTCCGTCAGTCCGACGAGGATCCCGGTATGTGGGAGCCCACGTGGTTCACGGGCGCGATGAGCAGCCACAACAGCGCCGCGCCCACCGACAGCGCGCTCCAGCCCGTGTGGAGGCCGGCGAGCCACGGCGCCGCGAGCAGGAACGGTACGGCGTACCGGCGCAGGCGGCGCAGCGCCCCGCGGACCGTCCAGCACTCCTCGTCGGAGTCCACCAGGCCGAAGGCCAGTCCGCCGATGACACCGCCCAGGATCGCGGTCAACAGCAGGGCGAAGCCGGTGGCGCCCCAACGGGACAGCTCGCGCAGGCCCTGCTCGTCGGCCGAGCTCGCCAGGGCGGCGACCAGCGCGCCGAGCGGGAAGCACAACGAGACCAGGTGCAGCAGCCGCGCCCAGTCCCACAGCCGGTCCGCAGGGCCGCCCAGGGCGTCCGGGAGCAGACCGGTCGCCGCAGGCGGGCCACTGCCCGCGTCGGCGACCACCCCGGACCGTACCCAGCGGGTGGCCCGGGCGAGGACCGTCACCCACAGCGCCCCGAGGCCCAGCGCGACCCCGCCCACGGCGAGCGCCCACCGCTGCCCACACGCGCCGGGGTCCCGCCACAGCAGCAGCACCGCGAGGTGCCCGAGCAGCACGGCGCCGCCCGCGAGCAGCCGGGCACCCGTCAGGAAGCGCCGCGCGGTCCGTTCGGCGCGTTCCCCGTCGGCGTGCCACCGCCGCACCTCGTGCACCCGTACCGCCCTGCCCCGCACCCGGCCCCGCCCGCGCAACCGCATCCCCGACACGTCCCGCCCGCCCCCGCCCTCCACGACCCCGACCGTCGCAGCCTAAGGGCACAACAGCCCAGGCTCCCCGGTGAATCCCGGCAGCCTCCACGCACGCCTGCGATCGGCGGACGAGCTGGACGCGGCACGCTCCCCGCCCGGCTGAGAACGGACCGGCGCCGGACGATCGGGAGCGGACGATCGGGGGCCCGACCGTCCGCGCACCGCGTCGCCGCGTTCCTCAGCCTCGCGCCCCCAGGAACTTCGCCGGAGCCAGCTCCAGGAACCTCGACACCGCCGTGGCCAGGCGGGCGGCCTCGGGCCCGCCGGGCTCGGCCGCCAGGCTGCGGAAGGTCAGTTCCAGGGCCCGGTCGCCGTGGCGCACCAGGAGGGTGGTGATCTGGGCCTGCTGCCCGGCGGGACCGGCGAGCATCGTGCGCATCAAGGCCTCGTCGCCGAACCTCCGCTCCACCTCCAGGGGCTCGGCGGGGTCGCCGGCCGGGTCCACCAGCTCGATGGTGATCTCCTGGTCGCCGAGGTCCATCGTCCAGGCGGCGCATTCGGCGTAGACCCGCCGCATGTCGGCCATCCAGGACGTGGCCGCCCCCGCCACCCGCTCCGACACCCCTTCGTCGACGACGATCGAGGAGTCGGCGTTCATGAACGAGGTCCGGACCTCGCGCGCGGCCTTGTCGCCGAACGCCCGGTTCAGGACGGCCGTCAGTTCCGGAGTCGCGGCGGTCATCGGCGGCGGGTCCTCGTCGGAGGAGGGCGAAGCCAGCTCGGTGAAGTCGTCGAGACCCGCCCCGGCCAGATCCCCTGCCGTCACCAGCAGCCGTTCGAGGTCCCCGGAGGGGGAGGCCTGCGCCGGTCGCACGTCGTCACGCATGCTCACAAGTTGCCTTTCGTCGAACCGTGTTGGTGCCTGTCGCGGGTCGACACCGTAACTCCACGCCAGGCTGAGGCGATCATGGATTCGTGGAATGTTTGAAGTCGCCCGCCCCGGGGCCGCCCAAGGCGCCGTTGCGCACCGGGCCGAAACCGCGTGGATCACCACATGCGGGGATGACTACGCTGCCTCCATGGCCGAAACGAGGACGACCGAGACCGATTGCGACCGGCTCACCCGGCTCGTGGCACCGCCGGCCGCACCCGTGGACGCCTTCGGGGACTGGCCCGCCGTGGAGGCGGCGATCGGTACCCGGCTGCCCGACGACTACAAGCGACTCGTCGAAACCTACGGCTGGGGGGAGTTCTGTGACTTCCTCTACCTCCACACGCCCTTCGGCACGAGCAGGCACAACGGCATCGAGTGGCAGCGCCCCTACCCCCCGGACGAGCCCGAACCGGACCGCGAGCGCCACCCGTATCCGCTGCACCCGGCTCCGGGTGCCCTGTTGGTCTGGGGTACGACCATGGACGCCGACCGGCTGTGCTGGCAGACCGACGGAGCCCCCGAACACTGGCCCGTCGTGGTGTGGAGCCGGGCGGGCCGGTACGAGACGCACGGCACGGGCACGGCCCGGTTCATCGAGGGCTGGGCCGGCGGAAGCGTCGGTTCCGAACTGTCGGAGGCAACGGAGCCGGACCTGGCCCCATGGTTCAACACCTTCCGTCCCCGCACCCACCGGTGCCTGGTCCTGTCCGAGGGCCCCCTCGCCCACCCCGAGCGCCTGGAGCTCCTGCGCGAGGCACTGGCCCCCACCACCCCTCGGGGCTCGTGGCGCTCGACGTACGACGACACGGGACAGGACCACCTCGCGACCCTCGACGCCGACTGGCTGCTGACCTACGACGTCCGCGACCCCCACCAGATCCGCATCGATTTCCCACCCGAGGACAGCGGGCGGGTCGAGCGGGACCTCTTCGCCGCCGTTCACCACATGAAGTGCGAGGTTCTGGAGATCACGACCGCTGCCGGAACGACACTGCCGACCTGGAACACGGCCACGGACGAGGACGAGGAGTGACCGGAGCGTGACCGCCCCGGCGACGCGCTGCGCACGGGTGTACGGCGCCGGCAGCGGGTAGGCGTACGACGAGGGAGGTCCTCGCATGGCCCGCTCGGACTGGCTGCTGGAGCCCGGAGAACGCGGAAACGCCGCCACACGGCTGGAGAAGCGCCGTGCGGACGGCGCCACCTGGTCCGAGGGCAACGACGCCCGGCCCCTGGTCCACGGAGCCGCGTACTTCGCGGAGCTCCTCACCGGGATCCGGGAGACGCGGGCGGGCGACCTGCTCCTGTTCACCGACTGGCGCGGAGACCCCGACGAACGGCTGAACGGGCCCGGTACGGAGATCGCGACCGTCCTGGGCGAAGCGGCGCGACGCGGCGTCATCGTCAAGGGGCTCCTGTGGCGGTCCCACCTGGACGGCCTCCGCTTCAGCGAGGAGGAGAACCGTTCGCTCGGCGAGGACATCGCGGCCGCCGGCGGCGAATGCCTCCTCGACCTGCGCGTACGTCCCGGCGGCTCCCACCACCAGAAGATGGTCGTCCTGCGCCACGCGGGCCGCCCGGCGCGCGATGTCGCGTACGTCGGCGGGATCGACCTGTGCCACAACCGCAACGACGACGCCGCCCACCGGGGCGACCCCCAGTCGCTGCCCATGGCCCCGGCGTACGGTCCGCACCCGCCGTGGCACGACGTCCAGCTGGCCGTGCGCGGCCCCGCCGTCGGTGACGTCGAGGCCGTCTTCCGCGAACGCTGGGAGGATCCCGCGCCGCTCTCCCGCAGTCCCGTGATCCGCCTGCGGGAACGGTGGGGCCACGAGGACACCAGCGCCGACGAACTGCCCCCGCAGGGACCCGACCCACCGCCGTGCGGCACCCACGCCGTACAGGTCCTGCGCACCTATCCGAACCGGCTCCTGCGCGGGTACCCCTTCGCCCCCGACGGCGAGCGCAGCATCGCCCGCGGCTACCTCAAAGCCCTGCGGCGCGCACGTGCCCTCATCTACCTGGAGGACCAGTACCTGTGGTCCCCCCGCGTCGTGGCCTGCTTCGCCCGGGCGCTGCGCACGCACCCGGGGCTCCGGCTGATCGCCGTCATCCCCTCCGTCCCCGACCAGGACGGCCGCCTCACCCGCCCCGTGAACCTGATCGGCCGGATCACCGCCCTGCGGGAACTGCGCCGGGCCGGCGGGGACCGGGTCGCGGTGTACGGCCTGGAGAACCACGCGGCAACCCCCGTGTACGTGCACGCCAAGGTCTGCGTGATCGACGACGTATGGGCCGCCGTCGGGTCCGACAACGTCAACCTGCGCTCGTGGACGCACGACTCCGAGCTGAGCTGCACCGTCCTCGACCGGAGCCGCGATCAGGATCCCCCGTACGATCCGGGCGGGCTGGGGGACGGGGCCCGCCCCTTCGCCCGGCGGCTGCGCCTGGAGCTCATGCGCGAGCACCTGGACGTGCCGGAGGGGGAGGGGCCGGAGCTGTGTGATCCGAAGACCGCGTTCGACCGGTTCGCGACCTGCGCCGCGGCCCTGGACGACTGGCACGCGGCCGGCTGCGTCGGACCGCGCCCCGCCGGCCGGCTGCGCCGCTACGTCCCGCCGGACCTCTCCGGCCCCCGGCGCCTGCTCGCGACGCCACTGCACCGCGCCCTGATCGACCCGGACGGCCGCCCCTTCGGGATGCGCCGTCGCAACAGCTTCTGAGCCGTCCGCACCGCGTCGAGGGCGACCCACGAGCCCGCCGGCGTCGCCCGTCAGGACAGGAAGCGTTCCACGGCCTCGCGGGCCCGGGCGTTCGCGGCGGCGGCTTCGGTCAGGGCCCGGGCCAGGGCGTCGATCCATCCGTCCAGGCCCACCGGACGCCGCGAGAGGACGACGCCCCTGACCTCGTGGCAGTCCTCCCCGGCCACCCGGCCCTCGGGGTCCACCCGCAGCAGGAGCCGCCGCTCGCCGAGCGCGACGTCCAGCTCGACGACGGAACCCTCGCGCCCCGCCAGCCGTTCCCTGACGGACCGCCTGCGCTTGGCCCGCACGGCGCCCGCCGGGAGCGAGTCCGTCAGGTTCGCCGCCAGCACGGCGACGTACAGCCTGAGGTCCTCGCCGTCCCGCCGCAGCGCCGCGGCCAGGATGGCCACGTCCGACGGCTCAGTCATCGAGGCTCAGCACCAGACTCGGGCGGTCGATGGTGTGGTCGTCGCGCAGCGGGCGGACCGCCGTCCCGACCGCGAAGAACTCGGTGGTGTGCGACCCCCAGGAATGCGAGTGCTGCCGCAGCCGGACCGCCACGATCCCCTCCGCGTCGAGTGCCTGCGCCTCGGCCCGCATGCGGCCCATCGCCAACTCGCGTGCGCCGTACAGCGCCTGGGTGAACGGCTCGATCTCGACGTTGCGGCCCGTGGTGCTCAGCGCCTGGGCGAACCGCTGGTGCGCGACGTGGTAGACGCAGGAGCCCATGACCATGTCCAGCGGCGCGTAGCCGGCCCGTACGAGCGTCCAGAAGTCCTGGCCCGAGAGGTCCGAGGTGAACGGCCTGCCCTTGTTGTTGAGCCAGGTCCCGGCCGGTCCCGGGTCCGCGCCGGCCGCCTTGACCGCCGTACCGACGGCGATGAACTCGGCGACGTCCGAGCCGAACTCCTTGAACTCGATGTCCAGCCGCACCGCCACCACCCCGTCGGCGCCCAGGGCGCTCGCCTCCGCCTCCATGCGGCTCATCGCCAGTTCGCGCGCGCGGTACATGGCCTGCGACAGCTTGGTCAGCTCCTGGTTCTTCGACCACCGGCCGAACTGGACGCCGACGTGGTAGACGGAGGAGCCGAGGACGAGCCCGAGCGGGCGGAAGCCGGCCTCGCGCACCAGCAGGAACTCGTTCACGGACAGGTTCGAGGTGAACGGCTCCGTCCCTTCCTCCGAGCGAGGTCGCGCGAGCCGTCGCATGGCGTCCTCGGACACGTCCTCCACGGCCTGCCGCGCCGCTCCGTCGGCGGCTTCCCGCCCCGTTGGCTCCGTCATGTCAGCGCTCGCGCTCCAGTCTCATCATGGTCAGTGGGGTGGGTCCGGCAGGCCGCCCGGAGCGGCTGAACCGGGCGATGGAGGTGCCGACGAAGGCGGCCTCCGCGATGAAGTCGCTCGCGTACCCGGCCGAGGAGCACTCGCTCTCGCTCACCGTCAACTCCACGTCGTCGACGACCAGTCCGTCGCCGCCGTACTTCGCCGCGTCGAGCGCCAGCTGCCTGCGGGCCTCGTGGCGGACGTGGCCGAGGAGTTGCGTGTAGCCGTCGACCTCCTGGTTGTCCGCCGTCCAGGCGGTCCGGCGCGAGGTGCGCCAGTCGTCGTGCCGGATCTCGATGGCGATACCGAAGGCGAGGCCGGTGGGGACCCATCCGGCGTACAGGAGCCTGGCGAAGTCCTGACCCGTCAGGTGCGAGGTGAACGGCCGCTGCGGCCGGACGCGCGAGCGGGCCCGGACCGCGGTTCCTCGTACGGAGTACTCCACGAACCCTTCGGGGAAGCGGTCGACGCCGAGCTCCACCCCGACGATCCCGTCACCGCCGAGGGCGCCGCACTCGGCCGCCGCGCGGGACAGCGCCCGGGCGCGCGCCGCGTGGATCGACCGGGCCGTCTGCGCCAACGACGGCACCCACCGGGAGAACGGCACCCGCTTGCCGTCCTGGACCGTCCACGCGCCGGGACACCCCCCGACCCCGCCGGACTCGGCGTTGACGACGATCGTGCCGAGCACCTGACCGACCGGCTCGAACCCGACGCCCATGACGGCGGCGTGCTCCTCGGACGACAGCGCCGAGTCCCACGGGCCGGTGTCTCGTCGCTGTGTCATCGTCCTGCGCCATCGACCTTTCGGTTCACCGCGGGCATCGTGCTTCGTCGTTCGGCAGTCTAGGTCACCGAACGGAATTGCGGATCAAGGGAGATGGGGCGGCCCTACGGCTGGATCGAGCGCCAGATGCGGTCGGACAGGACGCGGGTGGTCACGGAGAGGTCTATGTCCTGCGGGGCGGCCAGCCAGCGGTGCGCGGCGACCGCCACCGGCCCGACGACCAAGACCTCCAGCAGCGCGTCGGGCAGTGGCGCGATCTCACCCGCCTCCACCCACGGCCTCAAGTGGTCCGCGACGCGCGGAAAATGGTCCGGCTCGACCCCGCGCGCGCGGTCCGCGTGGACGGCCAGGTAACTCGAGTAGGCCGAACCGTGCAGGAACCGGGCCATTTCCGGGTTCTCCCGAGTGAACCGCAGGTACGCGGTCACCAGTGCGCGTATCCCGGTACGGGCGCTCCTGGCCCGGCCGAAGGCCGTGAGCACCTCGGTGTACTGCTGCTTCAGACAGCGCGAGTAGAGCGTGGCGGCCAGACCGTCGACGCTGCCGAAGTGGTGGTACAGGCTGCCCAGACTCACCCCGCTGGCCGAGGTGATCGCGTGGACCGTGAAGCCGGCCTGGCCTGCGGACGCGTACACCTGGAGTGCCGCGGCCAGCAAGCGTTCGACGGTTATCTCGCCACGGGACTGCTTCGTTGCCATGGGCGGGAAGTCTAGTGCCGGACCGTAAATATGCTCCTGGTCGGGGGCGTTGGGCCGCCCCGGGCGCGCTCTGCGGGGACGCTATCGCGCCGGCGGAACCAGAATAATTTTCTAGAAACTTACTCCACATCCGGACCTCCGAGGAACCATACTGACGCCGTTCCGCAGCCCCGAGTCACGGGTCTTCAGGCTCCATCCCACTCCAAGGAGACGCATGAGAATCACACGGGTCGGCCTCCTCGCGGCGGTGGCGGCGCTGCTGCTCGCACCGATCGCGCCCGCGCCGGCCTCGGCCTCCGCTGCGGCTCCACGGGCGAGCACGGCGGCCGAACGGCCGGACTTCTTATTGCCCTTCCCCTGCAACAGCGTGATCGAGTTGAAGACCTATCGAGGTCACAACCCGGACGACAAGAAGATCGACATGTACCGGCAGGGCATGCGGGAGGGCAGCCCGATCCTCGCCTCGGCCGACGGCTACGTGCACGAGACCTTCTCACCGGGCGGGTTGGAGATCCGGCACGGCGGCGGATGGTTCACCACGTACATGCACATGACCGGCGTGGCTCCTGCCGGCACGTGGGTCAAGCGCGGCGACGTGGTCGGCTACATGGGGGACGTCGGATCGGAAGGCAAGCCCCACCTGCACTACGAACAGCTCTACAACCCCAGCAGCGACCAGGACGCCGACAACCAGCACATCGTCAACCCCGTCCTCCAGGGGCAGGGGCCGCTGGTCATGAACCCCGACAGCCCGATCACCATGACGAGCACCAACTGTGGTGTGTCGGCGGGCAGTACGTTGTTCGCGCAGTCTCCGGACCGTTCGGGAGTGTTCCAGTGGTCCGGCAATGGCACTGCCTGGAACAAGGTGGGTGGTGCGGCCGGCACGTTGTTCGCGGGCGGCGCGGGCGTCTTCGCGACGAACCCGACCAACGGTGATCTGTACAAGATGAACGGCCCCAACAACTGGGCCAAGGTGGGTGGCCCGGCCAAGACCTTCGCCGTGACGGGCAACGGCCTGTTCGGCCTGTCACCCGATGGCAGTGCGGTTTTCCAGTGGTCGGGCAACGGCACGGTCTGGAACAAGGTCGGTGGAGCGGCCGGGACGCTGTTCGCGGGTGGCGCGGGCCTGTTCGCCACGAACCCGACCAACGGTGACCTGTACAAGATGAACGGCCCGAACAACTGGGTCAAGGTGGGGGGCCCGGCCAAGACCTTTGCTGTGACGGGCAACGGCCTGTTCGGTCTCTCTCCCGATGGCAGTGCGGTTTTCCAGTGGTCGGGCAACGGCACGGTCTGGAACAAGGTCGGAGGAGCCGCAGGCACGTTGTACGGCGGTGGCGCGGGCCTCTTCGCTACGAACCCGACCAATGGTGATCTGTTCAAGATGAACGGCCCCAACAACTGGGCGAAGATCGGTGGGGCAGGTCAGCAGTTCGTGGTCGCTTCGGACGCGATCTACGGTCTGTCGCCCAGCAGTGACGCGGTCTTCAAGTGGTCCGGCAACGGGACCGTCTGGCACAAGGTCGGCGGCCCCGCCTCCTTCATCGCGGGCCGGTAGTCGGCGACGCCATCAGCGGACGGCCCCGGGCTTTCGTGGGCCGGGCCCGTCCGCGCCATCCTCTGGAGCCACGTGTTAGCACGCATCACCCTGGCCGCCGCCTTGATCGCGGTCTCCCTCGGGATACTCCCCTCCACCGCCGCCCCACTCTCCTCCACCACTACCGCCACCGCACACACCATCTCCGCGAACGACGCATCGGCCGCCACCGGTTCGGTGACCACCGGTGACTCCATCCGCATCTACGACCCCAGCGTCGGCGAGTCACAGCCCTGGTACATCAACGACCACACCTTCATCCGTGACGAGGCCACCGGGACCTGGCACCTGTTCGGCATCACCCACCCCGAACCGGCCGACCCGGAGAACGAGGACTCGTTCGCCCACGCCACCGCGCCCAGCCTGCGCGGGCCGTGGACCAAGCAGCCCATGGCCCTGACGGTCGACCCCGCCTACGGGGAATCGCACCTGTGGGCACCCCACGTCATCCGCTCCGGCTCCACGTACTACATGTTCTACGCGGGCGGACAAACCGTCGGCGACTTATCCAGGAGCCAGATGAACCTGGCCACCTCCACCGACCTGATCCACTGGGAACGGCGCCCCGGCGGACCTCTGTTCCGTGACGGACTGGAAGCACGCGACCCTATGGTCACCCGGGTCGGATCCCAGTGGGTCATGTACTACACCGCCACGGAGACGCCCACCGGGGGACGCAACATCGTCGCGTACCGGACGAGCACGGACCTGCTCACCTGGAGCCCCCGCAAGACCGCCTTCACCGCCCTCGGTGACGGCTGGACCGAATCCCCTTACGTGATGCAGCGGGGCGGCCTCTGGTACCTGTTCATCGGCGGCTCCGAGCCCGCCGACTACGTCGGGGCGGAGGTGTACGCGAGTTCCGACCCGCTGCGCTTCACGGCCGCCGGCCAGGTGGGCCGCCTGCCGTCCCACGCGGCCGAGGTCGTCACCGACCACGACGGGAGCCCATGGCTGAGCAGTGCGGGCTGGGGCACGGGCGGAGTGGAGCTGGCACCGCTCACGTGGCGGGCGCGACCGTACACCCCGCAGCACCTGTACGCACTCAGCCCCGACAAGAGCTCCGTACACCAGCGGACGAGCGGCAACTCCTGGACGCGGATCGGCGGGCCGGCGGGCACCCTCATCGGCGGCGACGGAGGCCTGTTCGCCACCGGCCCGACCACCGGCGAAGTCTTCAAGTACAACGGCACCCCGGACAGCTGGACCAGGATCGGTGGACCCGGAGCCCAGTTCGTCGTCAGCGACGGCACGCTGTACGGGCTCGGCCCGGACAGGAAGGCCGTCTTCCGGTGGTCCGGATCAGGGTCCGCCTGGACGAGGATCGGCGGACCGGCGAGCACGCTGTACGCGGGCGCAGCGGGCCTGTTCGCGACCAGCCCGACCACCGGCGACATCTTCAAGTACAACGGCACCCCGGACAGCTGGACCAAGGTCGGCGGCCCCGGAAAGACCTTCGCGGTCACCAACGAGGCACTGTACGGCCTGGCGCCGGGCGGTGGAGCGGTCTTGAAATGGACCGGGTCGGGCACGACCTGGACCAGGATCGGCGGACCGGCCGGAACCCTGTTCGGCGGTGGCGCGGGGCTGTTCGCCACCAACCCCGCGGGCGGCGACATCCACAGGTTCAACGGCGTACCGGACAACTGGAGCAAGGCCGGTGGCCCCGGAAACGCCTTCGCGGTCGCCGGCGACAGGCTCTACGGCTTGAGCCCCGACAAGAGCGGCGTCTTCCAATGGTCCGGCTCCACGACCTTCCAGTGGACCAAGGTCGGCGGGCCCGCCGCGAGCATCGCCACCGACTAGCGATCGCCCCCACTCTCCATTCCTTCCGCACCACACTCTCGTCCCAAGGAGACCTATGAGGATCAGATGGGCCGGCATCCTGGCGGCGGCGGCATTACTGCTCGCACCCGCCACAGCCCTCGTCCCCGCCACCCCGGCCGCGGCCACGGCAGCGGCCCCGGAGGCGGACAGCGCGGTCGCCAACGCGCCCGCGTTCCAGCTGCCCATTCCCTGCGGGCAACGGTGGACGACGTCCACGCACGACGGACACGCCAGCCAGTACATGCTCGACATGGTCTCGGCGGGCGGAGCCACCCAAGGCACCCCCGCCCTGGCCTCCGCGGCCGGACGCGTCGTCACGTCACAGTTCGACAGCCAGGCCGGAAACTTCATCGTCATCGACCACGGCGGTGGCTGGCAGAGCCGGTACCTGCACCTGGACCGGCTCGACGTCGCCGCCGGCAACGACATCGAGCAGGGCCGGCAGATCGGCACCGTCGGCAACACCGGCAGCTGGACCACCGGGGCGCACCTGCACTACGAGCAGAAACTGAACGGCGCCGTCGTGCAGGCCACCATCGACGGGCACCTCGTGCCGGTGAAGTGGGAGTACAACCAGCACTTCGAGACCAGCGCGAACTGTGGTGTGTCGGCGGGCAGTACGTTGTTCGCCCAGTCTCCGGACCGTTCGGGAGTGTTCCAGTGGTCCGGTAACGGCACTGCCTGGAACAAGGTGGGTGGTGCGGCCGGCACGTTGTTCGCGGGTGGCGCGGGCGTCTTCGCCACGAACCCGACCAACGGTGATCTGTACAAGATGAACGGCCCGAACAACTGGGTGAAGGTGGGTGGCCCGGCGAAGACCTTCGCCGTGACGGGCAATGGCCTGTTCGGCCTGTCACCCGATGGCAGTGCGGTCTTCCAGTGGTCGGGCAACGGCACGGTCTGGAACAAGGTCGGAGGGGCGGCAGGGACGTTGTTCGCGGGCGGTGCGGGCCTGTTCGCCACGAACCCCACGAACGGTGATCTTTACAAGATGAACGGCCCGAACAACTGGGTCAAGGTCGGTGGCCCGGCCAAGACGTTCGCTGTGACGGGCAACGGCCTGTTCGGTCTCTCACCCGATGGCAGTGCGGTCTTCCAGTGGTCGGGCAACGGCACGGTCTGGAACAAGGTCGGTGGAGCGGCCGGGACGCTGTACGGGGGTGGTGCGGGCCTGTTCGCCACGAACCCGACGAACGGTGATCTGTTCAAGATGAACGGCCCGAACAACTGGGCGAAGGTCGGTGGAGCCGGTCAGCAGTTCGTGGTCGCTTCGGACGCGATCTACGGTCTGTCGCCCAACAGCGACGCGGTGTTCAAGTGGTCCGGCAACGGCACCGTCTGGCACAAGGTCGGCGGCCCCGCCTCCTTCATCGCCGGCCGGTAACCGATTCACCCCGAGTGGCCCACCGCGACCGTCCTCCGTAGCGACGGACGGCCCCGGTGGGCCGCTGCCGGCTCCCTGCCCGGCGTACGTCCACCCTCACCAAGGGCTCCGCACCCTGATGCCGAGGGCCCGGACGCGGTCCTGGCCCAGCGGGTCGAGCTTCAGCAGCAGGTCCTCGCCGACGACTCCGTCACGCCGCCAGATGGTGCAGAGGGTGTCCAGCCCCGCTTCGGCGACCTCTGGCTCGGCGTCGGTCGAGGTCCGCACCAGGGCTTCGACCACCGGCCTGCCCCGTAGTCCGCCCAGTGCCCGTGCCGTCCGGGCCCGCTGCTCCGCCGGGACGCCAGGGTCGGCGAGCGAACGCAGCACGTCCGCCGTGTCGCGGGAGTCCTGACAGGGCAGCACCCACACCACGTACACGAGCTGTGCGCCGAGCACGATGAGGTACTGCAGCGGCGCGAGCAGGGCCGCGGGCAGCAGCAGGACCAAGGGCAGCACGACCAGCCTGCCGCCCCGGATCCGCGAGGCACCGCCGGACGGCGGCTCGAACCGCCGATCGGCCAGCAGGGTGAGGACGAGCATGGTCACGCCCGTCAGGAGCGGCACCACGATCAGCCCGGCCCCCAGCCCGGCACCGAGCGACGTCCAGAAGGGATCGTCGCCCAGAACGGGCAACACCAGCGCCGCGCCCACCCAGCCGAGACCGGCGGTCATGACGTAGCGCCGCAGACAGACCCACAACCATCTACCCGTACTCATCGTGGGCCCCCTCACCCACAGGCGCCGATGACCCGTGTCCGGTCGTCACGGTCCTTGCCCAAGAGACCGTCGGAGCATCGTAGTCCTCGCCCCGCACGACCGGGCCGCCCCGCCGGCACGAGGCCGTTCGGCGGGGTCCTTGGCGGTCAACGCGGTGATCAGCGGGGCCGGACAGCCGGCTTTCGCCATCGGTGGCTCACGCGGCGGGGTGTTCCGGCAGGGCGAGCCACTCCGTCCAGGAGATCTCTCGGCCGAGGTAGCGCGGCTGCTCGAACGGCCAGTCGGCGGCGATCCACCGCGGCACCAGCTCGTCGAGGGCCTGCTCGACCTCGCTGCCCACCAGCTCGTCCACCACCCACCAGGAAATCTCGCCGTCCGCGCCGGCCCTCTCGGGTGGGTCGATGTAGACGCAGCCGAGCAGAGCCGTCTCCGCCGCGTCGAACAGCGCGTAGTTGAAGGACTGGTGTGCGGCGATCTCCTTCTCGTGCCGCAGCAGGTCGGCCTGGTCGGCCTCGTAGGTCATGGTGGCCGCGGGCCAGCCCCAGGCCGGGCCGTAGATGGTCCACAGCCGCTCACGCGAACCCATCACGGCCGGATAGTCGAGCGGGGTGTCCGCCTCCCGGATCGGCCGCAGATGATGGCCACCGCCCGGCAGCGGGACCAGGACGGGGTGGACGAAGGTGTCGGGGAGCCAGCTCATAGCGTCCGACCGTAGCAGCGCGCGGCAGTCCTCCGACGGCGCGGTGGCGAACGTCTCGCCAGAGCGGTTGGCCCGGTGCGGGTTACCGGTAGTAGGTGTCGAACGACGCGACCCAGAGCGCCGAGAGGGGCAGAACCGACAGTTGCACGACGGCGGTGGTCCAGCACCGGGCGAGGACCGCGACGGAGGCGCTCCACCAGGCCGTCGCGTACAGGAGGTGTACCGACTCTTCCTGGTATCCCTGGCCGCCGGGATCCATCATGCCGGGGTACCCCAACCACTCCTCGGTGAAGACGCCGTCCGAGCCGAACATGATGACCGCCGACAGCAACCACAGATCGACCAGCAGTACCACGACGGCGAGTGTCCGGTCGAAGCGTAGGTACGCGGGGGTCGGGCGGACCAGGCGGACGAGCGGATGCCCCTGATCGCATACCCACCGCTGCCCCCGGATGCGCCACAGAACCAGCGAGGCGTACCCGAGCCAGACCAGGGCCACGGCCCAGCCGACCATCGCGAACAACCCGAAGAACAAGATCATGTCCCACCAGAGGGCCCCCGCCACCGGAGTGGTTCCCTCCGCCCTCGCGGGTGCTCGGGCACGGACAAGAGGTTGAGGCACACACGTGGACCCCGGCGATCGGCTCGCGCGTCACTTCCAGGCGGAGTCCTGTAGAGCTGACGCCGGTGCGGAAATCCGGTCGACAGGTGCCCCACGAAGCAGTGTGATGGCTCCCGTTGCCTGCCGCAGGGGCGGGCCGACGGCAGGAGCAGTTCTTGGCGACCGGGAAAGTCACGGACGTTTGTCCCGCGATTGATGCCGCGCTGGTGAGGCGTCTGGTCGATGCGCAGTTCCCGCAGTGGGCCGAGCTGTCCTTGGAGCTGGTCGACCCGGCCGGCTCGGACCATGTGATCTTCCGGATGGGCGAGGGGTTGTCCGTCCGGCTGCCCCGTCATGCCGGTGCCATCGGGCAGGCCCGGAAGGAGTCCGAGTGGCTGCCGCGGCTCGCCCCGCACCTGCCCCTGGCCGTCCCCGCGCCGGTGGCGGTGGGGGAGCCCGGCTTCGGCTATCCGTGGCCCTGGGCCGTCTCCCGTTGGCTGGACGGCGAGGTGGCGACCGTGGAGGCGCTCGGTGATTCGTCCGAGGCCGCGGTCGAACTGGCCGGGTTCCTGACCGCACTCCAACGGTGCCGACCCGCAGAGATCTCGGCCTTGGGCGCCCCTGAGGACCTCACAGCCCGGCCGCTGGTCGCTCGGGACCGGGACACGCGGGCCGCCATCGCGGAAGTGGACGGCCCGTTCGACAGGGCTGCCATGACCGAGCTGTGGGAGGCGGCGCTGAGCGCCCCCGCTTGGGACGGCCCACCGGTCTGGTTCCACGGCGACTTCCACACCGGCAACCTGCTGACCGTAGACGGCCGTCTCAGCGCGGTGATCGACTTCGGCGAACTCGGCATCGGCGACCCGGCCTGCGACCTGACGATCGCCTTCACCCTGATGTCGGCCAGGAGCCGGGCCGTCTTCCGCACCGCGCTCGGCGTGGACGACGCCACCTGGATCCGGGGCCGCGGCTGGGCGTTGGCCACGGGCCTGAACGCCTACACCCACTACGCCGCCGTCGACCCCCGGGTCGCCGCGCAGACCACCCGCCAGATCACCGAAGCCCTCATCGGCTAGGCAACCGGGGGGTGATGGCCTCCGACGCCCCGGCGGCGGGCCGCGCCACCCCGCCACAGGAGTCGGAAGAGGATCCCACCGTCCTATCCGGCCTGAGTGGCGAAGAACCACACGGCGGCCGCGGCGATGGCCGTGTATCCGATCAGGCCGGCCACCGCAGCCGTGCGGTGCCATCGTTCCGCCCGCGCGGTGGAGCACGCGCTACGCCTACCCGCAGGGCACCACGCGCACCGCGACGGGCCGCGCCGTGTGGTTGGCGCGGGAAACGGTCCTCACCGGCGCGGCGCCGGGTCAGGTGCCGTTCGTGATGAGGGGCAGGCGGCTGACTCCGCCGATCAGGGAGCCGCCGGGGAAGGGGAGCGTGGTTGCGGGTTCGGCCAGGCGCAGGCCTGGTGCGTGGTCGGCGAGGGCGCCGATGGCGGTCCGTAGCTCCAGCACCGCCAGGCCGGCCCCGATGCAGCGGTGGGGGCCGTGTCCGAAGGCGAGGTGGGGGCCCGGGGCGCGGGTGATGTCGAAGGCGTCCGGCCGGTCGAAGACGGCGGGGTCGCGGCCGGCGTGCGCGTGGGACGGGACGACGGCCTCCCCGGCCTTGATCATGGTGGCCCCCAGGGATACGTCCTCCACGGCCAGACGGGGCAGTCCCACATCGGCGATCGTGTCGAAGCGGAGGATCTCCTCGACGGCCGGCCCGAGGAGCGTCCGGTCATCGCGCAGGGTCTGCCACTGGTCGGGGTGGTTGAGCAGGGCCAGCAGGCCGTTGGTGAGGGTGGCGGCCGTGGTGGCGTGTCCGGCGACGAGCAGGTTGACGGTGGTCGCGAGGAGTTCGGGCCGGCTCAGCACCCCGGCGTCGTAGGCCTCGCGGAGGCGGTCGAGCAGACCGCCGGGCACCAGGGCGTCGCCGTCGCGCGGGGAGAAGAGCAGTTCTCCGCAGTGGGCGAGCAGGGCGTCGTGGCCGGCGCGCGCCTGTCGCGGCGGGAGCGAGGTCAGCGAGAGCTTGCGGCGTGCCCACTCGGCGAGCGGCGCACGGCGTTCCGGGCCCACCCCGAGGACGTCGCACAGGACGGCCTCGGCCAACGGGAGGGCCAAGACGGCGAGCAGATCGACGGGTTCGCCGCCCGAGCCTGCGGCCAGGAACGTGTCCAGCAACTGGTGCACATGGCCGTCGATCGAGGGCGCGAGGCCGTCGACGCGCTCGCGGCGGAACGCGGGGGCGCACAGCCGGCGGACCCGCGTGTGGTCCGGCGGGTCGAGGCCGAGGAGGCTGGGCTCGTACCGGTCGGCGAGCGTCCAGCGGGGGCCGCCGGGGGTGGTGTGCATGGCCCGGCGGCTGAACCGGCGATCGGTGAGGACCCGTACGACGTCTGCGTGGCGGACGGCGATGCGGGCCGGATCGCCACTGGGCAGGGTGACGCGCGCCAACCCCGGCAGGCTCAGGAGTCGGGTGTGGGGCAGGGGCGACAGGCAGTGGGCGCGGTCGAAGGGGTACGGCAGCCGGTCGGGCTGTGCCGGATCCGCTGTCATGACGTTCCCTTCACGCCGTGGGTACGGGGGCGCGGACCGGCCGGTGGCAGGCCGCAAGCCGCTCGCGGGTGGACGTGATCGGGACGCGGGTTGCGCGCGAGGTGCTCGCGCCAACATCGGCGCAGACCCTCGTCGACGGTCAGCCCCAGCCAGTCCAGCACGCGGGTCGCGGTGGCTCCGGGGTCGCCCACCAGATCGGTGAAGCGGACCGTCAGGCACCGGTCGGCGACCGACGGATCGGTGGTGAAGGCGCGCATCCTGGCCAGACCCGTGTGCGTGGCGGCCGTCATCTCCCGGCCGATCTCGACGGTGTCGACGTCGAGACCGCGCTTGTGCCTGGCCGCGGACGCGAGACCGCATACGGAGCCGATCGCCTCTTCGAGGTCGCGTTCGAGGACCACGTACCTCGCGCCGGGGTGGGCGCGATCCAGCGCGGGCAGGTGCCACAGGTGCGACGGGCTCTTCAGGAGCAGTCGTGAGCCCGCGGCGGCCGGACGCCTGGCGAGGACGTGGGCGAGCTGCACCCGGTGGAGCGCGTACGCGGCCGTCAGGTCCTGCGCGGCGAGCCAGGACGCGTAGGAGGGGATCCGGTAGCTGATCAGCCCGAGCACACTGTTGCGGAAGTCGGTGTTCATCAGGTGCTCGCACTCCTCCGGCTCCCGCGCACCGGTGGGATGGATCCGGGCCAGGTCGGGCGCGGTCCGGGTCAGATCGGCCACGTGCCGCTCGGCGTCCGCGATCAGATCGTCCACATCGGCTCCCGGCGGGCCGACCGGCGCGAGCAGCTCCCACAGGAGGGGCGCGCGCAGGGCCGGATGCCGGGCGAGGAGCCTGTGCAGCAGGGTGCTGCCGGTCCGGGGCAGGCCGATGAGGACGACGGGGGGCCCGAGTTCCAGCGCAGGTACGGGCAGTGCCCGTAGTCGCAGCCGGACGCACAGCGCCCGGAGCAGGGTGTCCCGGGCCTCGGCCCGGCCCGCCGGGCTGAGGCGGGCCTCGGCTTCGAGCGTGGCGACGAGGAGGTCCAGGGCGGGCGCGTGATCGGGCGCCCCGAAGTCCGACAGACCGGTGAGGCGCACGGCCTCGGCGCGCAGCTCATCGGCGTCGAGACGCGACGGGTGCCCCGCCCCGCCCTCGGGCCGCTCCCGGGACGGCGCACGCTCCCCGTTCACGAGATGCCCTCCGACCGCTCGGCAGACGCGGCACGGGCGGCCCACAACGCGGCGACCCGGTCCACCACGGCCCGCAGCCCGGCGCGTTCGACGCGCGGATTGATCACGCACAACCGGAAGACCCTGCGCCCTCCCACGGTCACGCCGGTGAGCATGGCCCGGCCTTCGGACCGCAGCTCGCGGCAGACCTCGTCCACCATCCTGTCAGTGTCCTCCGGGGCCGGGAGGGACCGTCGGGCAGGGGGCACCAGCCCGCGGAAGGTGACCACGGCCAGCGAGGGCCCCGTCACCACCTCCAGTCCGGCGCGGGAGTCGATGTACGAGGCGATGTCGTCGGCCGTGTCCAAGCCCCGCCGCACGGCCGCGCGGAAGGCGTCCGCGCCGAACACCTTCAACGACAGCCACAGGCGCAGCGCCCGGAACTCCCTCGTCTGCTCCACGCCCCAGTTGAGATAGTCCACCTCGCCTCCCTCACCACCCGGGGCCCCCGCCTCCAGGTAGCCGGGCAGCTCGACACCGAAGGCACGCGTCAGGAAGACGGGGTCGCGCAGCAGTACGCATCCTGTCCCGGCGGGCTGGAACAGCCACTTGTGCGGATCGACGCTCACCGAATCCGCCTCGTCCAGACCCGCCAGGAGCGCGCGTCCGCGCCCGGTCAACGCGGCGGGTGCGCCGAAGGCGCCGTCCACGTGCAGCCACAGTCCCTCCTCACGGCAGAAGGCGGCCAGTTCGGGAAGCGGGTCGACGTCACCGGTGGCCGTCGTGCCCGCGTTGGCCACCACGAGGAAGGGGCGCAGGCCGTGGCGGCGGTCCTCGGCCACCCGCCGGCGGAGATCGTCCGGCGAGAGCCGTCGGTGCGCGTCCGAGGGCAGCACCCGGACGCGTTCCTCTCCGATGCCCAGGACGTGCAGGGCCCGCGGCACGGAGAGATGGGTCTGGTCGGAGAAGTAGGCGGTGGCGCCACGAGCCTCGGTGCCCACGAGCGCGTCGCGCGCCGCGGTCAGGGCGGTGAGGTTCGCCGTCGACCCACCCGAAACGAAGAGCCCCGACGTCCCCGGAGCCAGACCCAGCAGCTCGACCAGCCAACGTACGGTGGCCGACTCGATCGCGCTGGAGACCGCCCCGGTGAAGCTCCACCCGGTGGGAACCGCGAACCCGGCCGCCAACGCGGAGGCCAGAACCCCGGTCACGGTCCCCGGAGCGGGAACGAACGCGAGGAAGTCCGGATGGTCAGGATGCGCGTTCCCCTCACGGAGCGACCGTCCCACCTCGTCCACCAGGAGGAGCGGATCGGCGGCGGGGGCGTCGGGCAACGGCTCGCGGCGCAGCCGCGCCGCCTCGGCGCAGGCGCCGGGCGCGGCCACCGCGAGCTCGGAGCGGCCGCCGAGGACATGTCCCGAGACGACCTCCCACACCCGCTGCCCCAAAGCGGCCACCGACTCCGCGGGCAAGGTCAAGGAAGAGTCCACCGCAGGTACCGGGGAACCCGGCCCGCCCGCCGCGCCTCCCTGGGCGCAGTCGCTGATCGTGTTCACGATGTCACCCTGTGGTGTTTCCGCGCGGGCGGCAAGCTCCCCTTTCGGACCGTCGATTTCCAGCCGGGTGCGCCGGTCGTACGCGGGAGGGTCATCCCTCATGCGTGATCGAGCGGGGCTGGTGCCGGGCCATCGACGTCTTCGACGTCTGGTCCGTCAACTCCCGCATCGGACGTCTCGGCCTGACCGTCAACAGCGCCGCCGAGGCGGGAGTTGTCGGCCTCGCGCCGTCGCCGGCCGGGGAACTTGGCCCGCACGGCATCATGGTGAACACTGTCCACCTTCCTCGCCGCCCCCGCGGCATCGTTCGTCACCGCCCGGTCGTTGTCCATTGACGGTGGCTGGATGCCCCATTGACGGAGCCCGACCACCACCAGGGAGACCAGCTCATGAAGCAGCGCGTGCGCGCCGTCCTGCTCACCGATCACGGCACCATGCTCGTCATCAACCGCGTCCGCCCCGGGATCCCGGCCTATCAGGTCCTCGTCGGTGGCGGCGTGGAGCCCGAGGACACCGGCCTTGAAGCCGCACTGCTGCGGGAGGTCCGCGAGGAGATCGCGGGCGAGGCCGCCGACCTGCGTCCGTTCTGCCGGCTGGAGAACGACAAGGGCGAAGCCGAGGACTTCTACACCGCCCGGATCCTCTCCTGGAACTTCGAGGACCGCACCGGACCCGAGTTCCGGCGCCACGACCGCGGCGAGTACCTCCTTGAGGAAGTCCCGCTCACCGTCGAGGCCGTCGACGCACTGAACCTGATGCCGCCCCAGGTAAAGGACGCGCTGCTCGACGCCATCCGGGCAGGGAGTCTCACCGCTCCCGTGGCGTAGGGCCGACGAAAGCTCCGCACACCTCCTCCGATCGGAGGACACACGGTGCCCACCGGTGCTGCTGTGCTGGGTGGGACCACGCGGTGCACGGAAGCGGTGTGCCCCTACGTGAACGCGGTCCGCGGGAACATCGCACTCACCGTGCAGGCTGTGGAGGAGGGCGAGACCGACACCGCGTGAGCCGTCGCCGGCGTCCCACCGAGGAAGAGAGAGGTGCCCCCCATGCCCCCCAAGCCAGAGCTCTCCGCCACCCATCGCGAGTGGCACCTCCTGAGACGCCCCTCCGGATGGCCCGTGCCCGAGGACTTCGCCCTCGTCGAGGCTCCCGTGCCCCAGCCGGACGCGTCACAGGTGCTGGTTCGCAACACCCACCTCTCGGTCGACCCGTACATGCGCGGTCGTATGAGCGCGGCCGAGTCCTACGCCGAGCCGTACGCGCTCGATCAGCCGATGCGGGGCGGAGCCGTCGGCTCGGTCGTCGTGTCGCGGGCGGAGGGCATCGAGGTCGGGGACCAGGTCCTGCACTTCGGGGGATGGCGCGAGTACGCGACGGTGGACTCCGTGCAGGCGGTCAAGATTGACCCGGAGGCGGCCCCGGCCTCCACCTACCTCGGAGTGCTCGGCATGCCCGGCCTCACGGCGTACGCGGGCCTGCTGCGCGTCGCCTCCTTCAAGGAGGGCGACGCCGTGTTCGTCTCGGGAGCGGCGGGAGCGGTCGGCGGCGAGGTCGGACAGATCGCCCGCCTCAAGGGTGCCTCCCGGGTCATCGGGTCGGCGGGCTCGGACGAGAAGGTGCGCCTGTTGACGGAGGAGTACGGCTTCGACGCGGCCTTCAACTACAAGACCCGGCCGGTCGCGGAGCAGTTGCGCGAGGCCGCCCCCGACGGCATCGACGTCTACTTCGACAACGTCGGCGGAGATCATCTCGAAGCCGCGCTGGGATCCCTCAACACCGGCGGCAGGGTCGCCGTCTGCGGAATGATCTCCGTCTACAACGACACGGAGCCCGCCCCCGGCCCGCGCAACCTCGCCCGCCTCATCCAGACGCGTGGCCGCATCGAGGGCTTCCTCGTCGGCGACCACTACGACCTCCAGCCCCGGTTCGTCGAAGAGGTCGGCCCCTGGGTGGCCTCGGGTCGGCTGAAGTACCGGGAGACGGTCGTCGAGGGGATCGAGAACACCGTGGAGGCGTTCCTCGGGGTCCTGCGCGGCGACAACACGGGCAAGATGATCGTCAGCCTCTGACCCGGCCGCATGCGACCGGGGGAGGGCGCGCCGCGTCAGAAGGCCGTGTGTGCGAACCAGTGGTCGAGTACCGCGGTCTTGCCCGTGACTTCGAAGACGGGCTCCCGGTAGGACCGGCGGCCGTAGAGCAGCAGGAGCACGTCGGCGGCCTGCCCTTCGACCGTCGCCGTCGCCGTCGCGGTGTGCGGCGCTCGGCCGCCGGTACCGTCGTGGTCAGGCCGCAGCAGACGGAAGCCGTCCGGGTCCAGCCGGACGGGCCACTCCTCGTCGGCGGTTCCGCCTCGGCCCACGCAGCGGAAGACGAGGGTCTCGCCGTCACTGCGGATCTTGGTCACCCCGGGAGCGAAGGTGCCGGCGTGGGGCAGGTTGACGAGGAACTCGTCCACGCCGTCGGTTGCCAGGGCGGCGTCGATGTCCGGCTCGGCACCGACGGCTCGTTCCGCGTCCGTGCGGTGCACCAGTGTCTCGAACAGCATCCGGCGCGCCCAGAACCGGGCGTGCTGGTCCTCGCCCCAGGCCCACATCGGCGCCCCGGGCTCGGTGTCCCGCAGCACGGCGGCCACACCCGGCACTCCGGCCGTCAGCCAGTCGGCGTACGCACGGGGGTCGTCGGGTAGGCCGAGATCCACCTCGCGACCGACCGGCGGCTCCTGCACGAGCCGGCTCAGCAGGGTGGAGAACCAACGGTGGACCGACCCCACGTGCCGGGTGAGATCGGCCAGCGTCCAGCCGGGGCACGAGGGCACGGGGCGTGCGGGATCGATGTCGCGGACCAGCGCGGCGAAGCGCATCGTCTCGTGCTCGATCGTCTCGCGGTAGAGGTCGTACGGCAGGGGATGGCCCGTCGTCGTGTTCGTCGTCATGGGTCGCCGCCTCATTTCGTCCTCGCGCGGATGTCCGTCGCGCCCGGTGTGGCTGTGGGACTCCGAGGGGGTCCCACCGCGGTGAGCGCCCGGCAACACGACCGGCTCGACGAACCGACCCGACTCCGAAGGCCTCAGTGGTCAGGGTCGCACGGTGGGCGGGACCGCCCGCCGTGCGACTGGAGGACGGTGGGGATGAACCACGTCGCCCGAATGGGGCCGTGGCGCGGAGCCGCGAGGTGGCGGAGTTCCCTGGTCCGCCGGTCGGGGCCGCGGGCGCGCAGCGCCCACGGCTCCGACCGCGTCACCTCCGGGCGCCGGCGCCGCCCTACGCGCCGGCCTTGCCCGACCCACCGGGTCGGGCGGGCTTCCCGGGCTTCCCGGGCTTCCCGGGCTTGCCCGACTTGTCGTGTTCCGGATGCTTGGGCCCGTCGTGCCCGTCGTGCCCGTCGTGCCCGTCCGGGCGCTCCGCCTGCGCGAAGCACGCGTCCGCGCCGCCGACCTGGAACAGCGTGGTCGAGCAGTAGACGGCCTCCGGGTAGTAGGCGCCCATCACATCGCGCGCGGTCTCGGGCAGGCCGTCCGGCGGCACGTTCTGCACCGCGTGGCTGAACCCGGGGGCCGGGAGCATGTTGCGCATCAGCAGGAGATCGCGCGGCGCCGGCCGGCCGACCAGGTTGGTGCCCCAGGCGAGCCAGGTCACGCCGTTGGCGGCGGTCGCGTTGCTCGGCCGGTCCGCGGGCGTGGAGACCACGTACGTGTACCGCCCGGCGGAGTCGAGGGTCGTCTGGTAGTCCGCCGCACAGGCCGTCACCGGGTAGGGCTTGGCGTAGACGTTGTTGCACATGGACCAGTACCTGAGGTCCTGCGGCCCGGTCACCGGCTCACCGTTTCGGGTGTTCGGGAACTGCGGTCCCCGGCCCCTGACCACCACGATCCGCCGCGCCTGGTAGGTCACGGGGGAGGAGATGTACTGGTTGAACGAGTTCGGGAAGAGCCCGGCCTCGTACTGCGGCGGCTGGTGTGCGAAGAGGGGCTCCGCCCACAGGTCCGGGTACGGGCCGGGCGCGACCGCGTAGACGAAGGCGGTCAGCAGGGAGTTGACGACCGTGTTCCCGCCGGGGTTCGGGCAGGGCGGCAGCAGCGCCGGGACCCCGCCGGCACCGGTGACCGAGACGGTCGGCAGGGCGGGCGTTCCGGCCGGCTCGTCCGGGTCGGTGGGGATGTACACCCGGAAGATGAGGTAGCCGGTTCCGTTGCCGTCCGGAGGTACGGCCCTCAGCGGGTTGGGCCCCTCGGTCCCGTCGGCCGTGATGGTCACGGTGTAGGTCGCGTCGTACGAGGCACCGGGGACGACGTAGGGGTTCTGCGCACCGTCGTCGGGCTGGAGCCGTGCGTCGTAGAGGGAGTCGGGTCCCCCGGTCACCGGCGAGAACTGGTTGTCGTACGTGCTCAGGGAGAAGAAGCGGGCCTGCGCGAACGTCCCCTTGACGGTGAGCTTCATGCCCGGAGTGAACCGGTAGGGGATCACCCAGCACGAGGAGCTCGTGTCGGGGAAGGCGACGTTCAGGTTCTCGGCGGTGGCCAGCAGCGGCCAGGCGCAGCGGGCGGTCACACCGGGCAGGGTCGGCGCGTCGACCACCAGTTCCTCGGGCATTTCCGGCGCCGCGGCCGGCGGCTTCGGGTGCGGGACGGGGTCGGTGGTGCTCGCGGTGGCGGGAGCGGTCAGGGTCGGACCTGTGGCCAGGGCTACGGCGCCCGCCAGCAGCAGGGCCTTCCTGACGAAGGGCTGGAGCATGGGCATGGATCTCCTTTCCGCGCGTTCAGTCGAGCGGGGTGACGGCGGGCGGTACGTACGTGTCGTCCGCGACGCTTCCCTCGGGGCCGTAGACGCGCAGCATGGCGTTGAAGGGCCCGGCGGGGACGGGCAGCCAGTTCGCCACCGGGACCCCCTCGGGGCGCGTCGGCGTCAGGTAGACGGTCACCGAACCGTCGGGGGCGGTGACCAGACCGGGGGTGTAGCTCGCGACGACGTACTTCTCGGCGTCGTTCGGCACCAGGGTGATCGACTTCGGCACGTACGAGGTGACCGACCAGAACCGCCTGGCCTCGGGCACCTGCCCCGCCGGGAACGTGATCCGGTAGCCGCGCCCGGAGGCGTCGAGCCGGGCCCCCGACCCGTCGGTGAAGGCGTGGTAGTAGGCCGCCGTGGCCCGGGAGTTGCCGTACTGGAGGAACTCGCTGATGGAGGACCGGTCCAGGTACTCGGAGGGGGTCCAGACGCCGGTGTTGGTGAAGTGCACCCAGTTCGTCGGACCCCGGTGGGTGAGGTAGTTCCGCACGATGCGCGCGTGGGCGTCCTGGGCGCCGCGGGCGAAGGCGTCGGCCTCGTCGGGGTCGACGCCGTTGCCGAACAGCCGGTCGAACCGGTCGGACAGGGCCTGGTCCTCGGGGGACAGCGGAGCGGTCGTCGGGGCGTGCATGGCCCGCTGGAGCTGGCGCAGGAAGGCCGGCGGAGCCCGGGCGATCTCCCGGTCGGCGAGCTCCTTGAGCTTCGCCCCGTACACGATGACCGGCAGGACGCGTGCCTTGCCGGAGGACGGGTCGCGCTGGTAGTCGGCCAGGGTGGCCAGGTGCAGGTTCAGCCGGAAGCGTTCGGCCTCGGCGCGCATGTCGGTGCCGTCGGAGGAGTACTTGTCCGCCCGGAAGATCCACGAGCTGGCCGCCAGCGGCACCGGGATCCGCGTCACCCCGGGCGGCAGCGTGCCGCTCCACCCTGGAGGGGTGAGCGCGTACGTCCCCGGCCGCTCCGTCGACACGTCCGTGGGGAAGACGTCGCCGAACAGGCCGGTGGTGAGCAGGGAGTACGTGGCCGTGGTGGACGGCACGGTCAGGATGAGGGGCTGACCGTCGGTCATGTCCACGAAGGCGCGCACGTACAGGGTGTCGTCGTTGGGTGCGACGACCAGCCCGAACACGGGGCTCATGGTCGCGGGCCCCGTCAGGCTGTTGGCGGCCAGGTCCCGGGGGTTCTGGGCGTGGGTGAACCAGCGGGGGTAGAAGTGCTCCACGTAGCTGGTGGCCGTCGTGCGGGCGATGCCCGAACCGTCGACGGGTGGCTTCGGGTCGGCGGTCGCGGTGCCGCCGAGCAGAAGGGTCGCGGCGGCGGCGAGCGCCGCGAACCGCGAGGAGGAGGTCGCTCTCATGGGTCTTCCAGGTCGTCGGGAACGTCATGGCGCCCTTGACCTATCAGCCGCGCGGTCGAGCCTCACCGCCACAACGCCGCAGCCGCCGTGAAGACACCCCGTCCGGCAGCGGTCGGCCCCGTCCGGTGGACTCGCGCGTGCCGCGAGCCTCCCCGGGGCCGCACGAGGCGCGCTCGCAGGGGCCCGGCGGAGCTTCGGATCCCCCACGGCCACCTCGACGCTCAGGGTGGGGACAGCCCCACCCCACGATCGGAGGTCTGCCCCACAGACCTGCGGACCGGCGTCGGGATACCGTCACGTCCTCGGTCCAGGTCACCGTCCCCCACAGGCCCGCGCCGCCTCCGACGCACCCACACACGAAGGCCCCTCATGGACACCCTCGGCTCTCTGCGCCCGCCCACCACCACGCCCCGACGGCGGATGGGCCTCCTCATCGCCGCGTCCGGGGTGCTGCTCGCCGCGTTCTTCGTCGCGCCCAACGCACTGGCACGCGGCTCCGTCGACACCGGAAACGTCGGCACGACCTTTCGACACGGCCTGGCCGCGTACTGGAACTCGGGCAGCCAGGAGTTCCCCCGCCCGCTGGACGCCGCGGTTTCCTTCTGGTTCCGCTTCCATGTGGTCAAGGCGGGCGTGAGCGCGCTGCTGCTGGCCGCGGTCGTGGTGATCGGCATCGTCCTGTGGCGGTTGCGACGGGAGCGGGCCGCGGAGCGTACGCACCGCTCGCTCGGCCTGTCGTGGACGCTCGTCGCGGCGACCGGAACCTTCGCCCTGGTGGCCCTGGTGGCCAATGTGCAGGGCGCGGCGGCCCCCTTCGCCTCGCTGCTCCCGATGCTGTCGGGTGGGGGTGGGGACGCCGGTGTCGAGACGACGGTCGCACAGGCCAAGGAGCAGCTCGCGACCTACCCCGATGGCCGGCACTCCCCGGCGCTCATCGCGATGATCGACGACTTCGCCCTCTACCACGCGGTTCTGGCCGGGATGGCGGCCGTGTTGGCACTGGCACTCGCCGTGGCGACCGTGATCCTGTGGCGACGACGCAAGGCGCATCCCGCACCTGCCGGTACGCGGGCGCGGCGCCGGCTGACGTGGGGTGTCGTGGCCTCGGCGACCCTGGCGGCCGTGGTCCTGGTCGTGGCTGTCGCGAACGCCATGAACGCGGCGGACTCCCCGCAGGCTCTCGCGGCCTTCTTCGAAGGCAGTTGGTGACACGAGGTCATGCGTGCCGAGACCTTCAGCCCTGCCTGCGGACGACGCGCGACCGAGCGGCAGAGAGGTCGCAACGGTTCGGTGTGACAGGTCGACGGTCGCTGTCATGCGACCCCGCCGGCCGCCGGCGCGTCACCGTGTGGGCCCGAATACAGTGATCATCATGGTCGACAACATATTCGTCAGTCCTGGTCCTCAGGATGTGAAACTGATTCAGGAGACGGCGGCAGTGGCCGTTTCCTGGGCTGTCAAGGGAGAACTGACCGATTGGCAGTCGAAGCTTCTGCGGATCGGCTACCACCGGAGCGGCCACGAGATGATCGGGGAGGCGACGTGGGTGATGGACTGGGCGAGGGCCTTGCGTGACGTCCTTGATCAGGCCGTCGACAGCGAGGAGGGCCGGCGCCTCGTGGCCACGGCGAAGGACACGGCGCTGCGGGAGATGGAACTTCATCTGCACGATGTGGTCGAGGCGGACCATTGGCATCGCAGCCCGGACTGGCCTGGATACCGCGAAGCCCTGAGCCGGATCATCGCCGCCGACGGACCGACTGCCTGAGCGGAAGAACGCCACCGCCGGTCTTGCGAGGCCCTCGGAGTGTCGGCGGCGCGCCGTGTGTGCCTGGAGGTGCGGAAGAGCCGGCTGCTCTGTATCTCGTACCGCGCCGTGCCGGAGGGGCTCTATCGGCATGCGGGCGGCGGTTGTGTACTGGAGGCCTGCTGTTTCGAGGGGGAGGCATGCCGTACACGTCGGAGCCGGGAACACCGGAGTCAGCGGATGAGGAGGAGCCCTGGCTCACCCGTGACGAGGTCGCGAAGCTGTGGCCGGTACGTGAGGACTGGTTGTCGGGTGCCGCCTATCGTGCGGGTGTCCGCGTCCGCAGGGTCAGCGGGAGAAGCCTGGGCACCTGGGGGGCGGAGCCGACTCGGTACTACTTCCATCCGGAGGACGTGCGCGGGGCCGCGTCGGCGATCGCGGAGGGGCGCGTCGACCTCCCGGCGGACTGGCGCACCGACACTCCCGAGGGGCGGCGGGCGGAGTTTCGGGGCCTGCTGATCGCCCGTGTCGCCGGCACGCTCGCCATCGCGGCCCTCCTGATCGGGCTCTGCCTCATCCTGGGCTCGGTGATCTTCTTGCTGACAGTGGAATGATCACGAGTGTCGTAGCCGACGGCCCGCTGTTCCGACCGCTGTTCCGGTCGCTACCGCGGTGCGGGGCTGTCGTCCTCGCTACGTGCAAGCAGTTGAACGAGCAATTGACGAGGCAGAAGAGCTTGCCGTCCGTCGACGGAGCCCAGTGGTGTCCCGTCGTGGGTAGCGACACCAGGAAGAGACGGTCCTGCGAGTCCGGTGGGGCGGGCGCGGTCCGGCCGCGCCCGCCTTCCGGGTCAGGACCGCGGCGGTGTGCGCAGCACGCGGGCCGTGGTGCGGTCGGTGTCCAGAGCGCTGAGGCGGACCGGTTCCCGGTCGGGGTCCAGGACCACGGCGGGGTACACGTGCCCGATCAGGGTCTGCGGGTCGGTGTCGGGCCACTGCGGGTATTTGGCGTTGACGATCTGTCCGGGGGTGCCGTCGGTGAACTCGACGTCCAGCCCCCAGGGGCGGGCCGCTACGACGACGACCTCGTACTCGTGGTGCAGGATCGGAATCATGGGTGTCAGTTGCTCCCTGGCTTGGGGATCCACGTGCGATCGACCGTCAGAGCGTTGAACTGGGCGAGGTCGGAGTACGGGATCTCCCACTCGATGCGCGGGGCTCCGTTGGGGCCCTTCCAGTCGTAGCGCTTCGCGGCCTTGGGGAACTTGACCAGGAACTCCATCTTCATGTCGTACCTGATCATGCCCGCGGCGTAGGGGCCGCGGCCCCAGTACTCGCCGGCCACGCTCTTCTCCCCGAAGTAGATCTGGCCGTTGTCATCGGGTAGGCGCGAGGCGGGGTTCGGGCCGTGGGCCCGCTCGTAGGCGACGTCCACGGTCTTGGGGGTGCGGTAGATGGGGAAGACGCAGTCCTGGTCGGTCTTCGGCTTGTCCCCGGGCTTCGCGCTCGGCGCGGCCATCGCGCGGGCCTTCGGTTTGGGGTCGCGCGTGGAGCGGTCGCAGCTGAGACCGAGTTTGTCGAGCTTGCCCTTGGCGTCCTCGAACCTCTCGTCGTACTTGTCGACCTTCTTGCGAGCCCCGTCGACCTTCTCCAGGAACCCCTTGATGCCCCAGATGGCCTTGCTGATCTTGGGGATCTTGCTCGCGATCTTGGCTGCCTTGGCCCACGGCAGGTTCGAGACCACGGCCCACAGGCAGGTGGGGATGTCCGGGTCGTCGATGCACGCCTTGATGTCCTCGGCGACGAGCTCCACCAGGATCTCGGCCCCGTTCTCCAACAGGTAGTCCAGCAGGTCCTGGGCGGCGAGGTCACGGGCCAGGTCGAGTTCCTCCCCGGTCAGACCCGCCTGCTGCAGGGCCCACTGGACGGAGAGGTCGAGGACGAGCTTGTCCAGCGCCGCGTGGCCCGCCTCGGAGGATCCTCCGCCGGAGCCTCCGCCTCCGTCCTGACCACCGGGCTTGGTGTACTTGACGTTCTTGACGGCCGCCGCGGCGAGGGCCTTGCGCGCCCTTTCCCGTTCCTCGTCCTCCGCCCGTTTCGCGGCGTCCTCGGCCTCCTTGGCGTACGTCTTGGCGTTCTTGGCGGCGTTCTCGGCGGACTTGGCGTGCTCCTCGGCGGACTTGGCCAACCTGGCGGCGTCCGCCGCGTCGCGTTCCGCCCGAGAGGCGAGATCGCGGGCCGCGGCGGCCTCCTTCTCCGCCAGGGCGGCGGCTGCCGAGGAAGCGGCGGCCTGGTTCTCCGCGTCCGTGGCGGCGGAACGAGCCCGCTGCGCCTCGATTTCGGCCTGGGTGGCCGCGTCACGAGCCTTGCCGGCGTCGGCGAAGGCCTTGTCGGCGGCCTGCCGGGCGATGCCCGCGTCGGCCTTGGCCTGTTTGTCGGCTCCCTCGGCCGAGACCGCGGCGGTGCGCGCCTTGGCGGCGTCGGAAGCCGCGTCCGCGGCGGAGGCGGCGGCACGCGAGGTGGAGCGGGCGGCGTCCGCGGTGGACCGGGCCGCCTGAGCCGCGGCCGCGTAGGCGGGTGCCACCTGGGCGTTGGCGCTCTTCGCCGCCGCCTCGGCCGCGACGGCCGCCTTCACGGCCTCGTCCGCCTTGGCCTGGGCGGAAGCGACCTGCTCCGCTCCCATGGCGAGGGCGGCGCGGGCGACGGCGACGGCGAAGTCCGCGCCGACGTCGGAACCGGTGAAGGGAGCGACCAGGGTGATCGCCGTGTTCGCCGGGTCGGCGATACCGGCGGCGGTGGTACGTGCCGCCAACGCGGCCTGGACCGCGATCGACGCGTGCAGCTGGGCCATCGCGGCCTCGCTGGACGCCCCGCTCGCCTCGTCACGGGTGCGGTGGGCCGCCTGGAGCGCGGCGTTGGCCTCGACGGCGGCACGTCCGGTCAGCCGGGCCGCCTCGTGCGCGGCCTCTCCGGCGCGAGCCTCCTGGAGGGTGGCCTCGCCGGCCTTGGAGCCGGCCCGTTGGGCCTGGGCGTGGGTGGCGTCCGCGTGGGACGCGGCCTTGTCGGCGGCGGCGTCGGCGGCCGAGGCCGCCGCTTCGGCCAGCCCGGCGGCGTGGTCGGCGCGGGCCGCGTGGGCACCGGCCTCCGCGGCTGCCGCACGGGACCGGGCGGCAGCGCCTTGGGCCTCGACGGAAGCGGCGCGAGCGCGCTCGGCCGAAGCGCCGGCGTCGTTGGCGGCGTTGCGGGCCCTGGTGGCGGCGGAGGCGGCGTTGCCCGCCTCGGTGCGGGCCTCGACGGCCGCGCGGCGGGCGTTCTCGGCATCGACGGTGCCCTGCGCGGCGGCCGCGACGGACTCCAGGGCGCGAGCCCGGGCGTCCTGGGCGCGCTGTTCGCGTTCGGCCTGGGCCGCCTGGTCGCGGGCCTGCCGTGCCGCGGTCTCCTGGCCTCGGGCCTGACCGTCGGCCTGGGCCGCCCGGCCCTCCGCCTCGGCGGAACGATTGCGCGCGAGCTGGGCGTCCGCCTGGGCGACGCGGGCCTCGGCGCGCTTGGCCGCGGCGGTGCGGGCCTCTGCGTCGGCGACGGCGCGGGCGGCGGCGGCGTTGTCACGCTCGCGTTGCGCCCGGGCCCGGGCCTCGGCCGCGAGGGCGCGTTCCCGCTCGGCGACGGCCCGCTGCTCCTCGGCGATCTTCGCCTGGCGCTGTGCCTCCTCACGGGCCCGGCGGGTCTTGTCGGCGTGCTCCCAGGCGGTCTTCGCGGCCTGTTCGGCGTCGATGCGCGCCTGTCGGGACTGCGCGGCGGCGTCGGCGGCGGTCTTGGCCTGCTTCTCGGCCTGTGTGGCGAGTTCGCCGGCGGTCTTGGCGTGCTGTTCCGCGTTGGTGCGCCAGGCGGTGGCCTGCTTGGCGTGCAGTTCGGCCTGGTTCTGGGAGTTCAGGCCGGCGGCGTCGGCGGCTGCGGCGTCCACGGCGTGCTGGGCGGTGCGGGCCGCGCGGGCGGCGGCGTCGGCCGCGGCGGCGATACCGGCGGCCACGTCGGACCACTGCGTGCCGTGAGTCAGCCCCGTCTCGACGAGGATCTCCGCCTGGACCTTGGCCTGTCCGGCCGCCACCTGCGCCTGCTTGGCGGCAGTGTCCGCGAGACCGACCTGGACCGCGACGGTCTCCTTGGCGGCCGTGTAGTCGGAGAGGCGTTTGCCGGCGCGGTCTCCGGCGAGGAGGCGGTCGGCGTCGCGGGAGGCCCCGGCGGCCAGGCTCATCGCGTTGGAGGCGTTCTTGAGGGCCTTGACGGCGTTGCCGTGGGCGGTGATCAGCTTGCCCCGGGCCTCGCCCGCACGGGCCGTGTTCTCCGCGAGCCGGCGCAGGCGCTCGGCGGCCGCCAGGGCCTCCTGCTGCTCCTTCTCCCGGGCGGCCCGTTCGTCGGTGTCCTTGCGGGCGGCGGCCTCGTAGCCCTTCTCCAGGTACTCGGCGATGACCTTGTCGTCACCGGTGGCCAGGGCCACGCGGGCGGTGCGCTTCACCTCCGGTCCGCCGCCGGCGGCGAGGATCTCCACCCGCTTGCGGTTCTCCTCGGCGCGCTTGCGGTCGTTGTCCGCGGTGGTCTTGTCCCGGCCTCGGGCGATCTCCGCGCCGAAGGCGAGGAAGTCGGCCCGATCCTGCGCGGTGCCCTTGAGGACCCGCTCCACCTCGGCGTTGAAGAAGGCACCGCCGGTGCCCTTGAGCGCCTCGATGGTGCGACGGTTGCCGATGTCGACCGCGTCGCGCCTGTCCTTGGCCCGTTGCCGGGCCTCCGCCTCGCCCCGCTCCAGGAACTCGCGGATCGCGCGCGGATCCGTGCTCTCCAGGGCCTTGCGGGCGGCTGCCCTGACCTCTTCCTCGTCGTCGAACTCGGCGTAGTCCTCGACCAGTTGCCTGTCCGCATCGGCGCTGATGCGGGCGAGACCGGTCAGCGGCACCGCGGGCGGCGCGGCAGCGGCGCCGCCGGTCGGGGGCGCGGTGGCGGGCAGGACCCCGGGCCACGGAGCGGCGACGGCCGGGGCCGGCCCGATCAGGCCCGTGAGCAGACCTGCGGCGAGGACCGTCGAAACGGCTCTGGCGATGGACGCCCGTGGGCGTCCGGTTCGTCTTCCGGCCCGTAGCCGGAGTGTCCCCCTCATGGGATGTGTCCCCTTCTCTTTCTTTGCTTATATGGATCAATCGGAGAAAAAGCGGCAAACAAGTGCCCCGCCCTGCGAAGGCGGGGCACCGCTGCCGCGGATCCGCCGACCCGCCCGAAGGGCCGATCGGCGCTCGGCGGTCGGCGTCCGGTCAGCCCGCGACGCGCGTCTGGCCGTCCTGGGCCCGTCGCAGCAGGTCCTCCCAGAAGGCGATGGGTGCGGCCGCGCCCCGCTCCTCGGCGGTCCAGGCCGTCAGGTTCTCCCCGGCGGGGCCGACGATGGTCTGCCAGGGGCCGTCCGGGTTCTGCCGCGCGAACTCCTGGATCTCCCCCCAGTTGCGGGCCTGAAGACCGGCATGGGTCCGGTCCGCCTGCCACGCCGTTCGGGCGTCACCTGCCAAAGTGGCCACCGCGCGCCAGGCCCGCAGGGCCTCCGCACGCGCCGCTTCCCGGTCCATCGCCGCGGGCAGCGCGTCCTCGGCCTCGATCGCCGTCTTCAACGCGATGGCGAGGACCCGATGCCGCAGCGACTCCTCGTCCGCCGTCCGCAGCCGATACCCCTCCAGATCCAGGGCACCGCCGGTCACCCAGCCGTATCCGTGGAACTCCCGCAGGTCCGCGTCCGAGGCCCCGGGCCGCAGCGCCCATTGGGCGGCCACCCGGACCTGCTCGCCCGGGTCGCGTCGGGCGAGCGAGCGTACGAACTCCCGTTCGCGTTCGGTGACGGCGCGCTGCTCTCCGGCCGCCGTCTCCCGTACCGTCCGATCCTCCTCCTGGGCCCGGGCGTACCCGGTCCGGACGAAGGCGGAGCGGTCGGCGTCGGTGCCCTTCAGGGCCTGTTCGGCCGCACTGCGGGTGCGGGGGGCGAACGACGCCGCGTGGGTGCGCACGACGCGTTCGCAGAAGAGCCGGTTGCGGGTACGGGTCTCACGCAGACGCTGCCTGGCGAAGTCGTAGCCGCCGCCCGCGGCGAGCCACTCGCCGATGGCCTGGTCACCGCCCGTGTGCCTCAGGGCGTTCCACGCGGAGGTGCGCAGCTCGGCCGGGAGCCCGGACAGCGCGATACGGCGGACCTGTTCCCGCGCCCCGTCGAGCGCGGCGGCGTGGGCGGCGCGCGCCTCGGGACTCCCGACCGCGGGCGCGGCCGAGGCCGGGTGCCGCACGGCTTCGGGGCCGGGGGAGGGGGAGGCGTGTGCCGTCGGTGCCGTGAGCGCGACCGCGAGGAGGACGGCCACCGCCCCGGTCGTGAACCGGACCGGCGCGCGGCCGCTCACCCGGTCACCGGCACGGCTCGAAACACCTGGGTGAACTCGTCCGCCGAGACGGATCCGCAGGTCATGTTGAGCGGCCGTCGGCGCTCCGCGTGCGGCAGCGTCAGACAGCGCTTGGGGGTGCGGGTGGAGAGCCGGACGGTGGGCTGGGTACCTCCCGTGAGCGTCTCGGCCTGCCACTTCTCGTTCGTGAGGTTGTTCACGGCCTTGTCGGCACACCAGTTCAAGGTCACACCGGCAGCGGTCGGCATGTGGCCCAGGCACCGACCGGTGAGCTTGGAGACGACCAGGACGGAGTTCTCGTCCAGGCGCCGGAACTCGAAGCGCTGCGCCTCGCTGTCGGCGTCGCAGGGCGCCGCGAGCAGACCCACGGCCAGGAACGAAGCCCCTTCGGGTTGCAGACACGTTCCCGCGCGGTCGGACCTGAGCTGGTGGTACACGCGGTCCTCGACGGCCTGGGAGGTGGTGGCGCAGGCCATCACGGTGGCGGCCGTGACGCAGGCGGCCAGGACGGATCTCGTCATTCGGGACATGGGTGTCCCCCTTCCGTGTGAGCCGGACGTGCTCCGGCGGGGCGCGATGGACGATCGTGATGTCGGTGGCGCGGTGCCGGTCACGGCGCGAGCGGCGGAGTGATGCGCCAGACCGCGTTGCGCATCATCACGATCGGCGCCGTGACCAACTGCCCCGCGTTGTAGTCGAGGTACTGGTTGGGATCGATCGCTGACTTCCACAGCACGCGGTCGCCGCCGTCGGTGCACCAGGTGGCGCTGTTGCGGAAGTCGGGCGTCCGGTCGTCCACGGCGACCCTCAGCGCACTGCCGGGCCTGCCGCTGAGGTAGTGCCCGGGCTTGGTGGCCGCCTCCAGCGAGTGGCAGCCGGCGCGCCCCGAGAGGGCGGGCACGATGGCCCAGGTGGCTTCCTCGCGGTCGCGCTGCGGACTCCTGGAGTCGATGGGGGTGAGGAATCCGAGCCCGTGGTCGGCGGAGCTGTAGCGCGCGAACCAGCCTTCGACTCCGTTCGCGGGCAGCAGGATCTGCAGGGACTGACGGCGGAACCGTTTCTGGTTCTCCTCCTTGAGGAAGTCGCTGATCCGCTCGTCACCGGCCGCGAGTGCCTTCTTGGCCGCCGCCACGAGGTTCGGGTTCACCCCGGTCTTCTCGGCGGCATCCTGCATCTGCTGGGTCAGGAGTCGGTTGGCGGCCGCGATCTTCTTGCGCCGTGCCTCGTCGTCGCGCTTGTAGGCGGCGTCGGCACCGGTGAGGAGGAAGTCCAGCCAGTCCGCGGGCTTCGGGCTGAGCAGCGCGCGTTGGGCGGCGGAGTGGAGTTCGGAGCCCTTCAGGTCGGCGGGGGCCTGACGCAGCATCTCGCGCAGGAAGTTGTCGTCGCTCACGTCGAGCAGGCCTTGGGTCATCGACACCCGGAACAGCGCGGCCACGTTCTTGCGGGCCGCCTGGTTCTTGCGCAGCTCCGCCTCCTTGCGGTCCCTCTCGGCGATCTCCTCCAACTCGCGCGCCACGTCGCGGCGATGGGCCTCACGCGCGCCGTTGACGATGAACTCGCGCCAGGCCGCCTGGTCCTCGGCGAGTGCCTTCGCGGCGGCGGCGCGGACTTCCGGGCCCGAGGCGGCGTGCCGCAGGACGGCTCGCACGAAGTTGTCGTCGCTGAGCGCCAGCAGCTCCGGGGTGGGGGTGATGCCGATGACGGTGAGCACCTGTTGGCGGGCCAGCCGTGCCACCCGCTCGGCCTCCGCCTTGTCGCGTTCGCGCTGCTGGTCCTGCCGGTTGGCCTCGTGGATGCCGGTGACGACGAACGTGACCAGGTCGGCGGCGACCGCCCCGACCATGGCCCGCTCGGCCGCGGTGCGAACGGACTCCCGTCGCTCACCGGCCTCGCCGGCCTTCCGCCACAGCGCGTGGACGAAGTCGTAGTCGCTCAGGAGCAGTACGTCGGGCGTCGGGTCGAGTCCGACGACGGCCGCCGCGTCGACGCGTTGGGCCTCGGTGGTGCCCACGGCCGTGGCGAACGCCGCCTGTCGTTCCTCGGGCGCCGGCGCCGCGACCACGGACGTCTGAACACCGAGCGCGAGGACCGTGGCGACGGCGGTGGTGCCGATGACGAGGCGGGGGACGACGCCGCCGCGGGCGCCGGAGATCGTGGTTCTTCTCATGGTTCGATGGCTCGCATTCGTAGGGAATGGGCGTGCTCCGGCCCCGGGCGGGAGGCCGGTGGAACAGGGCGTGGAAGGTCTTCGTGAGACACGTCGGCATGCCAAGGACGGCCCTCGACGCGGCATGACGGTTCCGGTGGATGGCCGGGCATGACGGAACGGTGAACGACGGCACCGCCGGTACGCGCGATGCCGGGTGTGTGGAAGATCCGGCCCGCGCGGAACCGGAAAAGTGGAATGCGGAACGCACGCGTGGCGTGCGGAGAAAGCCCCCGTGGTCGTGGTGTGACGCCTCGTTCCGGGGAACGAGGCGTGGGTCGTGCTCTCGTCACGGGAGGGTGGTCAGCCTGCTCCCGGCAGAGCGGTACCGACTGGTCAGGTCGGTGATCATGGACCCTAACAGGACTCCACGGCGACGCAGCGTGAGATTCGGCCCGCGGGCCGGCCCGCGCCCCTCGCCGCAGGAGAGGAGGGAAGGGTTCCCATTTCCTGCGGATGCCCGGTGGGAAGCACAAGGACCCGGGTCGAGCGCATGGTCACTCTCGCCCGACGGACTTCTGGTCGCCGGTGCGTACCGACTCCGTAATCTGTCAGGTCACAGGGGCGGCCCCCGGCGCGGTCGCCGTCAGGACGGTCTCTGGTTTGGATGGGATCGGCCGAAATGGTGATCCGGCACGGTGGGTCCCTCATGAGCGGAAAACTTCCCGAACGCGCTTTCGTCCGGCCGGGTTTGGGTCGTACGATGCGGCTACCCGGTCGAGGCCGGGTGCTGTCGCCATGCCGTGTGATGCGGGGGAAGCCGGTGGGATTCCGGCGCTGACCTGCAACCGTGTGCGCCGCCCGCCAGGGTGTCGTGAGTCGGAATGCCCGCCGCCCGGTCGTATTTCGCTTCCCTCCGTCACGGTCTGCGGCGTGGAGCCCGGGGTCATCCCGCCTTCGCGCCGCGGCGCGCGGGTCGGGAGGTTCGGGCGCGCCCGGACCTCGCCCGCCCGCAAAGGTTTCCCATGTGCTCGCTCCTGGTCCGCCCGGCGACCGCCACCTCCGGCTTCACTGCTGTTCTGTCTCGCAGCTGGGCGTGGCCCTTTGCCCCGGATGTCGATCAGCCGATGACACCGGGCGATGCGGGTGCGCCGATCACCTGACCTACGGCAGGGCCGTGCCGGCGGCTCTCTTTCGGCCCGCGACTTCTCGATCCGACTCACAACCTGCCGTGCATCCGTGCGCCCCTGCCGGTCTCTCCGCGCTGTTGCACAACCCCCGCAGTTGCTGAGAGCTTGCAGGGCGTGGTGGCCGGTATCCCTCCATGCCCACCACGAGGCATCCGCTCCACCCGACTCCATGACGTGCGTTGGCCGTCCGATCAACTGCGGTGAGAGGAAGCACTGGATGAGGACGAAGCGTCGGCTGTCGTTGCTGCTGGCTCTGAGCCTGGCGGTGCCGGTCGCCGGTTGTGGGAGCCCCACGCCGAACAGACCGGCCTCCGGGGGATCGGCGGCCGCGGGGTTTCCGGTCACGGTGTCCAACTGCGGCGTGACGACCACCTACCAGAGGCCTCCGCAACGGGCGGTGTCGCTGAACCAGCACGCGACCGAGGTCATGCTCGCGCTCGGTCTCGAGAAGTCGATGGTGGGCACCGGCTATCTGGACGACGCGATCCTGCCCGACTACCGGGCCGCCTACGGAAGGATCAAGGTCCTGTCCAAGGAGTACCCGTCCGCCGAGGTGCTGCTGGAGGCGGAACCGGACTTCGTCTACGGCGGGTTCGCCACGACCTTCGACGAGAAGGAAGGACGCGGTCGCGAGAACCTGGCCAAGGCCGGCGTCAACACCCGTCTGAACGTCGAGGAGTGCCCCACCGGCCCCGTCACGATGGCCGCGATGGACGAAGAGGTCCGCGGCGTCGCGAAGATCTTCGGCGTGCAGGACCGGGCCGAGGCGCAGGTGAAGAAGCTCCACGGCACCCTGGACGCCGTCGAGGCCAAGCTCACCGGAGTGGAGCCGGTCAAGCTGTTCGTCTACGACAGCGGGGACAAGACCGCCTTCACCGCGGGCGGCAAGGGCATCGGCAACGAGATGATCAAGCGGGCCGGCGGGGTGAACCTGTTCGCCGATGTGGACAAGGCCTTCGGTGACGTGTCGTTCGAGCAGGTCGCCGAACGCGCGCCCGAAGTCATCGTCATCTACGAGTACGGCGACCAGCCGGTCGAGGAGAAGAAGCGGTTCCTGCTGGCCAACCCGGCGCTGAAGGACGTACCGGCGATCAGGAACAAGCGGTTCGCGGTGCTTCCCCTGTCGTCCACCGTGCTCGGCGTGCGGGTGCCGTCGGCCGTGGAGTCCCTGGCCCGCCAGATCCACCCGGACCGCTTCCGGTGACCGATCTCCGGCAGGCGCGGACCGGGGCGTCCGGCGCGGTCGAGGCGTCGGCTTCGGCCGGCGATCCGGGCCTGCGGCGGCGTGGGGCTCCGTACGGCATCGTGCTCGTGGTCCTGGGGTTTCTCGTGATCGCCGCGGCGACGGCCGGTATCGCGGTCGGCTCGATCACCGTGCCCGCCGACCAGGTCTGGTCCATCCTGCTGCACCGGGTCCACCCGGCGCTGGCCGAGCAGACCTGGACGCCGGTGCGGGAGACGATCGTGGTCGATGTGCGGCTGCCCCGGGTGCTGTTGGCCGGGGTGGTGGGCGCGGGCCTGTCCGTGTCCGGGATGGCCCTGCAGGCCCTGGTCCGCAATCCGCTGGCCGACCCGATGCTGCTCGGGGTGTCCTCGGGGGCCTCGGTGGGAGCGGTGGTCGTCCTCGTCTTCAACCTGACGTTCCTCGGCATGTTCTCCGTGCCGGTCGCGGCGTTCGGTGGTGCCCTGGCCGCGCTCGTGGCGGTCTACTTCCTGGCACGGTCCGGGGGGCGGATGACCACCGTCCGTCTGGTGCTCGCGGGCGTGGCGATGGCGGAAGTGCTCTCGGCCGTCGCCAGTTTCGTGGTCGTCACCTCCAGTGAGCCGCAGAAGACCCAGTCGGCGCTGCGGTGGATGCTGGGAGGACTGGCCGGCACGACCTGGACCACGGTGTGGATCCCGGTCGCGGCGGTCCTGATCGGCACGGCGGTGCTGCTGGGCGTCTGCCGCCCGTTGAACCTCCTGCTGGCGGGGGAGGAGGCGGCCGCCTCGCTCGGCCTGGACGTCCACCGCTTCCGCGGGGCGCTGTTCGTGCTCGTGGCGCTGGTGATCGGAACGATCGTCGCCGTGAGCGGCCAGATCGGCTTCGTCGGGCTGATCCTGCCGCACGTGGTGCGTCTGCTGGTCGGCGCCGACCACCGCCGGGCCCTGCCGGCGGCCGCCCTGCTCGGAGCGGCGTTCCTCATGGCCGCCGACCTCGCCGCCCGGACGCTCATGAGCCCGGAGGAGATACCCGTGGGGATCCTCACCGCCCTGGTCGGCGGCCCGTTCTTCCTCTGGCTGATGCGGAGGCGGGCGCAGTGACGGACAGCGGTATGGGGAGCCCCGGCGCGCTCGGCGTCGAAGACGTATCGGTCGTCGTGAGAGGCCGAACGCTCGTGGACCGGGTGTCCCTGCACGTGGCGCCGGGGAAGGTGGTGGGGCTCGTCGGCCCCAACGGCGCCGGGAAGTCGACGTTGTTGCGTACGGTCTACCGGGCCCTGCGGCCCGCTTCGGGCAGGGTGTTGCTCGACGGCGAGGACGTCTGGCGGATACCGCCCAAGCACCTGGCCCGACGCCTGGCCGCAGTCCTGCAGGAGACGGCCGGCGACTTCGCGCTCACTGTCTACGACGTCGTGGCCATGGGGCGGACCCCCCACAAGCGAGCCTTCGCCGGCGACGACGCCGACGACCGCGACATCATCACGGGCGCGCTGGACGAGCTCAACGTCGTCCCTCTGATGCACGCACCCTTCGACCGGCTTTCCGGAGGGGAGAAGCAACGGGTTCTCATCGCCCGCGCCCTGGCCCAGCGCGCGGGCACGATGGTGCTGGACGAGCCCACCAACCACCTCGACCTGCGCCATCAGATGGACGCCCTCCGCCTCGTCCGCCGGCTTGGCGTCACCGCTGTGATCGCCCTGCACGACCTGAATCTCGCCGCCTCCTTCTGCGATCGCATCTGCGTGATGGACGACGGCCGCCTCGTAGCGACCGGAACCCCGCAGGAAGTCGTCACGGCCGATCTGTTGGCCGAGGTCTACCGAGTCGACGCCGACGTCGCACCACACCCCAGGACCGGAATCCCGCAGGTCACTCTGCTGTCCGGAATTCCTCTCCAGGAGAGGAGCGAATTCAAGGGCTGACGCGCTCGCCGTTTCTCTCGGGTCCCCCATCGGAGCGGTGGGGCGTATGTGCAGGGGGAATTCCACGGGTCGATTTGGCGTTCCCGAATTTACTCCGGACTGATTCCGGCGCACGTCTTTTACATCCGTCCTGAATTGCCTGTTGAAATCCCCGGGGCGGCGGCCCTAGCTTTATTGCGACCTACTCGCAACTACACAGGGGTCGCCTCCAAGGGGAGTGGCTCCTGTGTCGACCGAAGGAGGACACCGAGATGGCACACACCGGTTGGGCCGAGCCCGAGGAACAGCAGGGTCTGAAGTCCCACACCCCGGCCGTGGACGCTCCGTTCGAGTGGCGTGAGGACCGCGAGGACGAGCCGACCGAGAGCTGACCGAGCGGCGGGGGACGACATCGCATCGTCGTCCCCCGCCGCGCGCGAACCAGGTCACGGCCACCATCGTGTACCGACCGACGAGCGAACAGGAGTGTGGGCTCCGTGGCAGCACCCGGCCGAACGCCGAAGCCGGTCGACATCGAGACGGCCGCCGGGCCCGCCCCCGGCTCCCCGCTCGGACTGATCGACCGGGTCACGCGAGACCGTCCACGCGTCGAAACGGTTCCGACCTGCGTTTCCTACAGCGCCAGGCTGTCGCCGCGGCCGGAGTTCACCCGCTGGTCCGTCGACGCGGTCACCGGGGGCGCCGCGCTCGGCGACCACGAGCAGGCGCGGAGGGCCGCGGTCGGCGAAGCCGTCGAGCGGTTCTGCGGCAACGTCGTCCCCGACGCCCTGCCCGTCGCCTCGTACGCGAACCTCGTACGTGTCGGCCGCCCGGCCGTGGATCCACGGGAGTTCGCCCTGTACTCCGCATCCCAGTACGCCCACCGGGGCTTCCCGTTCGTCCCCATGACCCCCGAGCTGCCGATCGCCTGGGTGGCCGGGAGCGACCTGGACGACGGCGGCGAAGTCCTCGTCCCGGCGTCCCTCGCGTACGTGAACTACTTCCGAGGTGCCCACGCGGCCGAACCCCCGACCAACTACCCGATCCTCGCGGGCACGGCAGCCGGGACGAGCCCGGAACAGGCGCGGTGTTCCGCGCTGGAGGAAGTCCTGGAGCGCGACGCGGTCACGCTGTGGTGGGCCTGCGGCGCACCCGCCACCCGACTCGTCCTCGACGTCGACGGACCACTGGCCGGCGCACTCGCCGAAGCCGACGCCGCCGGCCTGACGGTGACCTTCCTGCGGGTGCCGTCGACCGTCGACGCCCTGGTCGCCGGGGTGTTCATCGAGGACGAGGCCCGACGGTTGGTCGCCTTCGGCAGCGCCTGCCGCTCGACCGCCGAAGCCGCCGCGGCCAAGGCGTTCACCGAGGCCATCGGCATGCACGAGAACGGCCTGGAGCTGCTGGAGTACGACAGCGGCTTCTGGCGGGCGGTTCGAGCCGGCCGGGCGGAGCGCCGCCCGTACCGGCCGTTCCGCCACGACCGCGCCTACCTGAAGGACTTCCGGCCCGACTGGCGAGACGTCAACGACGTACGGCTCCACCCCCAGATCCATCTCGACCCGGCCATGCAGGACGCCCGCCTGGACCGGCTGCGCGCCCCCCGTCCGGCTCGCCCGGCAGAGGGGGCGGCCGAGGACCTCGGGCCGGCCGCCCTGCGCAGGCGACTGTCCGCACAGGGGATGCGCACCATCGCGGTGGACCTGGCGACACCGCAGGTGCGGGCCGCCGGCCTCCACGTGGTCCGGGTGATCGTGCCCGGCCTCTACTGCAACGCCCCGGCCGCCTTCCCCTTCCTCGGCGGGCGCCGGCTCTACGAGGAGCCGCTCACGCGCGGCCGGCTGCCCGGGCCCCTCGCCGAGGGCGACCTGGTCCGGCACCCACTGCCGTTCTCCTGACGGCTCCGCACGACCTGACCCACCCCCCCGTTCGTCCCTACCGCACCAGAGAGTGGAGTGACCGCATGCGTCTCGGGCTGGCCTTGGGCTACGGCGGAGAACCCATCGAAGACGTGCTCCCGATCGTCGAGCGGGCCGAACGGATCGGCGTCGACTCGGTGTGGAGCGTGGAGGAGTACGGACCGGACGCCGTGAGCGTGCTCGGCTACCTGGCGGCCAGGACCGAACGCATCAAGCTCGGCACGGCCGTCATGCAGATCCCGGCCCGCACCCCCGCCGCGACCGCGATGACCGCCATGACCCTCGACGTGCTCTCCGGGGGCCGCTTCCACCTGGGCCTCGGCCTGTCGGTGCCGTGGATCGTCGAGGGCTGGCACGGCCGGCCCTACGACAGGCCGCTGCGTCGCACCCGCGAGTACGTCGACATCGTCCGCCAGGCCGTCGCCCACCGCGGTCGGGTCGAGCACGACGGGCAGGTCTACCAGGTGCCCTACCGCGGACCAGGCTCCAGCGGGCAGGCCCGCCCGGTGAAGGCGGACATGAAGCCGCTCCGCCCCCACATCCCCCTCTACCTGGGCGCGATCGGCCCGCAGAACGTGGCGCTGACCGGAGAGATCGCGGACGGCTGGCTGGCCGGCCTGTACGCCCCCGAACACGAGGCCGCCCTGACCCGCCCCCTGGACGAAGGACTCGCCCGAGCCGGACGCGCCCCCGACGAGGTCAAGATCTGTCCGATCCTCTACGTCGCCCGCGCCGACACGGTCGAAGAGGGCCGCGACCGCCTGCGGCCGCTCTTCGCCCACCTCATCGGCGCCGTGGGGGCGGGAGCACGCAACACCTACTTCGACATCGCCTGCCACATGGGCTACGAAGGCCCCGCGCACACCATCCGCCATCTGTTCGCCGAAGGTCGCAAGGCCGAGGCCGTGACGGCCGTCCCCGACACGCTCCTCGACGAAGTGGCCCTGACCGGGCCCCGCCCGGCCATCATCGACAGGATCCTGGCCTGGAAGGACTCGCGCGTGGACACCCTCATCCTGCTCGACCGCGACACCGAACTGCTGGAAGCCGCCCAGGCCGCTCTGTGAGCGAACCCGACCGTCCGACCGTGCGCCGGGCCTGGGCCCTGACCTACCCGCTGCTGATCGCCGGCCTGACACAGATCGTCGTCAACGTCGTCGACACGGCGATGCTCGCCCGCCTGTCCACCGGCGCCCTGAGCGCCTTCGCGCTCGCGGCCCCCGTCCACCTCGTCGCCCTGATCGTCGTCCGCGGCTGGGCGACCGCCGTACAGGTCCAGGTCGCCCAACGCCACGGCGCGGGGCGACCCGACGAGGTGGCCGGGACCGTACGCGTCGGGCTGACCGTCTCGGTCGGCGCCGGCGCGGTCGTCGGAGCGCTCCTGTACGTCACGGCCGCACCGGTCCTGACGCTGCTGGGCGCCCCGGACGAACTGATCGGCCCGGGATCCGCCTACCTGCGCGTGATGGCGTTCGCGATGCCGTTCGCCGCCGTGTCGTTCACCCTCCAGGGCGCCTGCGCGGGCATCGGGGCCACGCGGGTGTCGATGTACACCGCCCTGCTCGTCAACGCGGTCAACCTGCCCCTGGGCCTGCTCCTGATCTTCCGGACCGACCTCGGCGTCACCGGCGCGGCCCTGGCGACCCTCGCCGCGACGGCCGCCGGAGCCGGCTGCGCGGCGGCGTACTCCCGGAGCCGCCTGCCGCGGTACGGCAAAGCGGCGGAGCCGTCCGTCGCAGTCACCGGGAAACTGTGGCGCATCGGATGGCCGGAGATGAGCACGTCGGGCATCGGCTACCTCAACGAAGCACTGCTGGCCGGCTTCGCGGCCCGCATGAGCACGCACGACCTGGCGGCCTACCGGATCGTCGACAACCTCATCCTGGTGACCTTCACCTTCCTCGGCGCGGCCGCCGCGGCCGTCATGACCCTCGCCGGACAGGAACTGGGCCGCGACAACGCCGAGGGGGCGAGGGCCTGGCACCGCACCGGCGTCAGACTCATGCTGATCATGGTCGCCGTCCCCTCCGCAGTGGTGGTGGCCCTCGGCCGCCCGCTGATCTCACTCGTCACGGACGACCCCCAGGTCATCGACCGCGCCTGGACCGCGACACCACTGGCCCTGCTGAGCCTGGCCCCCTTCGTCGTGGCCCTGTCCCACGCGGCCCTGCTGCGCGCCGCCGGAGACACCCGCGCGGTCATGTTCGCCTCCGTGACCAGCGACTACCTCCTGCTCATCCCGCTCGGCTGGCTCCTCGGCGTCCACGCCGGCCTCGGCCTGCCGGGCCTCTACCTCGCCTGGATCGCCTTCGGCCTGCTGTACGTGGCCTTGCTCCAGCGGCGCTACCGACGCCGATTCTCCGGCGCGGCGGGCCCGACTCCTGCCCCGGCTCCGGCCGACGGCTGACCGACGCTTCCCACGCACCAGCCCGCCTGGCCGTTCCCTCGACCGCGTATCTTATTGCGAAAGAGTTGCAACTACATTCGGTGTGCGAGAGGAGTCGGCGTGAGCTCTCCTGTGGCGCTCGGCATCGAGATCGAGTCGCCGCTCGCCGTCCCGCTTCCCATCCGACCGACCGACCGGAGCAGTCGTCTTGCGTACCGCCGACATCCGCACCAGATTCCTCGACTACTTCGCCGAGCGCGGCCACACCGTCGTCCCCAGCGCACCCCTGCCCACCCCGGACCCGACGCTGCTGTTCGTCAACGCCGGCATGGTCCCGTTCAAGCCGTACTTCACCGGTGAGGCGGCCCCGCTGTGGGAGCGGGCGACCAGCGTGCAGAAGTGCGTACGGACCCTGGACATCGAGGAGGTCGGGAAGACCACCCGACACGGCTCCTTCTTCCAGATGAACGGCAACTTCTCCTTCGGGGACTACTTCAAGGAAGAAGCCATCGCCTACGCCTGGGAGCTGTCCACCGCCGCCCAGGCGAACGGCGGCTACGGCCTCGACCCCGACCGGATCTGGGTCACCGTCCACCACTCCGACACCGAATCCCGGGGCATCTGGCGCAAGGTCGCCGGCCTGCCCGACGAGCGGATCGTGGCCCGCGGCGACGAGGACAACTTCTGGTCCATGGGCGTCCCCGGCCCCTGCGGACCCTGCTCCGAGCTCTACTACGACCGGGGCCCCGCCCTCGGCCGCGAGGGGGGACCCGCGGTCGACGAGGACCGGTACATGGAGTTCTGGAACCTCGTCTTCATGCAGTACGAGCGCGGCGAGGGACCCGGCAAGTCCGGCTACCCCATCCTGGGCGAACTTCCCCGCCGCAACATCGACACCGGCATGGGCCTGGAGCGCATGGCCACCCTCCTCCAGGGCAAGGACAACCTCTACGAGATCGACGAGACCCGCCCCATCCTCGACCACGCCGCCGCCCTCGCCGGCGTCCGGTACGGCGCCGACGCGCAGGCGGACGTACGGCTCCGGGTCGTCGCCGACCACGTCCGCACGGCGCTGATGCTCCTCGCGGACGGCACGGCTCCCGGCAACGAGGGCCGCGGCTACGTCCTGCGCCGCATCCTGCGCCGCGCCGTCCGCTCCATGCGCCAGCTCGGCTACCGGGACCCGGCCCTGCGCGAGCTGCTCCCGGTGGCCCGCGACTGCATGGCACCGAGCTACCCCGAGATCACCGAGGCCTTCCCCCGGATCACCGACCAGGCGTACGGCGAGGAGGACACCTTCCGCGCCACCCTCAAGCAGGGCACCACCGTCCTCGACACCGCCGTCACCAAGGTGAAGGCGGAGGGTGGGCGCGCATTGCCGGGCGCCCAGGCGTTCCTGCTGCACGACACCTACGGCTTCCCCATCGACCTCACCCTGGAGATGGCCGCCGAACAGGGCGTCGAGGTGGACCGCGAAGGCTTCACCGCGCTGATGAACGCCCAGCGGGAGCGGGCCCGCGCGGACGCCCGCGCCCGCAAGTCCGGCGGAGCCGTCGACACCACGGCCCTGCGCACGGTCCTGGACGCGAACGGGCCCACCGACTGGCTGGCCTGGGAAACCCTGACCACCGAATCCCGCGTCCTCGCGATCCTCGGGGCCGAGGGGGCGGTGCCCGTGGCCCGGACCGGGGAGATCGTCACCGTCATCCTGGACCGCTCCCCCTTCTACGCCGAGTCCGGCGGCCAGGACAGCGACGCGGGCGTCCTCTCCGGCGCCTCCGTCGAGGCCGAGGTCCTCGACGTCCAGCGGCCCCTGCCGGGTCTCGTCGCCCACCAGGTACGGATCACCGCGGGCGAACTCGCTCCCGACGACGCCGTCCACGCGGCCGTCGACCCCGAATGGCGGCTCGGCGCCCGCCAGGCCCACTCCGGCACCCACGTCCTGCACGCCGCCCTGCGCGAGGTCCTCGGCCCCACCGCCCTCCAGGCCGGCTCCTACAACCGCCCCGGCTACCTCCGCCTCGACTTCCCCTGGCGCGGCGGCCTCTCGGCGACCGTCCGCAGCGAGGTCGAGGAAGCCGCGAACCGGGCCCTGAGGCGCGACCTGCCCGTCGGCGTGCAGTGGATGACCCTGCCCGAGGCCAAGGAACTGGGCGCGCTCGCCCTGTTCGACGAGACGTACGGGGAGAAGGTCCGCGTCGTCGAGATCGGCGGGGCCTGGTCGCGGGAACTGTGCGGCGGCACCCACGTCGAGCACGCCTCGCAGATCGGTACGGTCGCCCTGACCTCGGAGGGCTCGGTCGGCGCGGGCATGCGCCGCCTGGAGGCCGCCGTCGGCGTCGAGGGCTTCGCCTACCTCGCCCGCGAACGCGACCTCGTCGCCCGCATCGCCGAACAGCTCGGTGCCCCGCGCGCCGAACTCCCCGAGAAGATCGCCGCGCTGCTGGACCGGCTCAAGACCGCCGACCGGGAGAACGCCCGCCTCAGGCAGCAGGCCACCGGCGCCCGCGCGGCCGAACTCGCCGGCAGCGCGGTGGACGCGAACGGCGTCCAGGTCGTCACCGCCACCGCCGACGGCGGCGCCGACGAGGCCCGCGCCCTGGCCACCGCCGTACGCGACCGACTCCCCGTCGGCACGCCCGGCGCCGTCGGCGTCGGCACGGCGGCCGGGGTGGTCGTCGTAGCCCTGAACAAGGCCGCCCGGGACACCGGGCTTAACGCGTCCGCGCTGGTCAAGCAGCTCCTCGGTGGCCGCGGTGGGGGCTCCCCGGAGCTCGCCCAAGGCGGCGGCCTCACCGGCGAACGCCTGACGGACGCCCTGGCCGCGCTCCCGGGGGTCATCGCAGGTCGTTGACGGAGGGCTGAACCCTCATCGCGCCCGCGGTGCGCCCCGCCCCGCCCGCTGCCCACTGCCCCTGCCACTTCGCGGGTTGGGGGGCGGTGGGCCGGGCGGGTGGCCGGGGCGTCGTATCGGCCCCCGTCTCCCGAACGTGTCCTGCGGCTCATCGGTCGGCGGGCGCCGTGCCGGGCTCGAAGCGGATCGGGGCCTGGAAGCGGGCCTTGCGGGCCGCGCGGCGGAAGACCGTGAGGACGGCGGGTCCTGGAGGGATCGTCGGGTCTGCTGACGCGGACCCGACGACCCGCACCCGCGAACACCCCCGTGCGCGCACTTCTTCGGGAGGGCGTGCGGTGGTGCCGGGCCAGGCCGGGGCTTCGTACTGCAGACCGTGACAGTGAGAAGCGGTGAGCGAACGCACGCCGGGTGCTCCGACTCACGGCGTACCAGGCGCCGTTCACGGTTGCAGGTCAGTGCCGGATTCCCACCGGCTTCCCCCGGTCGTGCGTGTCTTCGGTTGCGGGTCCAGGTCGTGGTGACCCGGAGCCGAACGCATCGTACGGCCTCCGGCGCGGTGCTCGAAAGCGAATGTCGATACGGGCGAGCGGGGGAGGATCGCGGTGTCCGGGGACGGTCGTCGGGCCGCCCCCCGGACACCGGGTGCTCAGCCGTGGGTGAAGCGGGGTGCGCGCTTGTCCACGAAGGCGGACATGCCCTCCTTCTGGTCGGCGGTGGCGAACACCGCGTGGAAGAGCCGGCGCTCGAAGCGGACGCCCTCGGCGAGGGTGGTCTCGAAGGCCCGGTCGACGGCCTCCTTGGCCATCATGGCGATCGGCTTGGACATGTCGGCGACGGTCGTGGCGACGGCGAGTGCTTCGGAGAGGAGCTCGTCGGCGGGGACGATCCGGGAGACCAGACCGGCGCGTTCGGCTTCGGTGGCGTCCATGGTGCGACCGGTCAGGCAGAGTTCCATGGCCTTGGCCTTGCCGACGGCCCGGGTGAGGCGCTGGGAGCCACCGATGCCGGGGATGACGCCGAGCTTGATCTCGGGCTGGCCGAACTTCGCGGTGTCGGCGGCAAGCAGGATGTCGCACAGCATGGCCAGTTCACAGCCACCGCCCAGGGCGTAGCCGGAGACGGCCGCGAGGGTGGGGGTGCGTACCTGACCGAGACGGTCCCACGCGGTGAACCAGTCGGCGAGGTACATGTCCATGTAGCTCTGCGGGCGCATCTCCTTGATGTCGGCCCCGGCCGCGAAGGCCTTCGCGGAGCCGGTGAGGACGATGCAGCCGACGCCCGGGTCCCGGTCAAGTTCCTCCACGGCGGCCACGACCTCCGTCATGACCTGGAGGTTGAGGGCGTTGAGCGCCTGGGGCCGGTTGAGGGTGAGGACCGCCACGCGGCCCTTGCGTTCCAGCAGGATCGTTTCGTAGGTCATGCGGGGCTTCCGTTCGGGGTCGGTGCGGCGGGGCGGAGGGTCCGGACGATCGCCGAGAAGTCCAGGCCGGCGCCCTCGCCCTCGGCGAACGCGGCGTAGAGTTCGGCCGCCTTCAGACCCAGGGGAGCGTCGACTCCGCCGGCCCGCAGCGCGTTCGCGGCGAGGCCCAGGTCCTTGGCCATCAGCGGCGCGGCGAATCCGGGGCGGTAGTCGCGGTTCGCGGGGCTGGTCGGGACGGGGCCGGGGACGGGGCAGTTCACGGTGAGGGCCCAGCACTGGCCGGAGGCGGTGGAGGCGACGTCGTACAGCGCCTGGTGGTCCAGGCCGAGGCTCTCGGCGAGCACGAAGGCCTCGCTGACGCCGATCATGGAGATGGCGAGGATCATGTTGTTGCAGATCTTCGCGGCCTGTCCGGCGCCCGGTCCGCCGCAGTGCACGGCTTTGCTGCCCATGGCGTCCAGCAGCGGGCCGGCCGCGGCGAACTCTTCCGCCCCGCCGCCCGCCATGAAGGTGAGCGTCCCCGCTTCCGCGCCGACGACCCCGCCGGACACCGGGGCGTCCAGTGCGCGGTGCCCGGCCGCCGCGACCGCCTCGTGCGCGGCGCGGGCATCGGCCACGTCGATGGTGGAGCAGTCGACGAAGAGGGTCCCGGGACGAGCGGCGGCCAGCAGCCCCTCCCGGTACAGGGCGAGGACGTGGCGGCCGGCCGGCAGCATGGTGACGACCACCTCGGCGTCCGCGGCGGCCTCGGCCGCCGAGACGGCGGGCCGTACACCGGCGGAGGCCGCCGCGGCCAGGAGGTCCGGGACCAGGTCGAAGCCGAGGACACGGTGCCCGGCCTTGACGAGGTTGGCCGCCATCGGGCCGCCCATGTGTCCGAGCCCGATGAATGCGATGGTGGTGCTCACCAGACGACCTCCTGGTCCGAAGGGTTCGCGTCGAGCCGGAGCTCGTTCGCGTCGAGCGGGGCGAAGTACCGTTCCACCGCGGCGGGTCCGACCTCTTCCAGGGTGCCGGGGGTCCAACGGGGGTTGCGGTCCTTGTCGACGACCTGTGCGCGGATGCCCTCGACGAGGTCGGGGGAGACGAGCGCCGCGCACGAGACGCGGTACTCCTGTTCCAGCACGCGCTCCAGCGGTCCCAGCAGCCGGGCCCGGCGCAGTGCGGCCAGCGTGACCTTGACCGCCGTGGGGGACTTGGTCAGCAGGGTGTCCGCGGCGGCCTTGGCGGCGGGTGCGTCCGAGGCGCGCAGTCGCGCGATGATCTCCTCGGCGGTTTCGGCGGCGTAGCAGTGGTCGATCCACTCTCGGGCGGAGGCCAGGTCCCCGGCCGGCGGCTGCTCCACGTGCCGCGCCAGTACGGCGTGGACGGAGTCCGTGGCGAGCTCCCGGGCCAGGTCCGGTAGCGCGGACGAAGCCACGAAGTGGTCGGCGAGGCCGCACAGCAGCGCGTCGGCGGCGCCGACGGGGGTGCCGGTCAGTGCCAGGTGGGTGCCGAGCTCGCCGGGTGCCAGTGCCAGGAGGTAGGTGCCGCCGACGTCGGGGACGAAGCCGATGCCGGTCTCGGGCATGGCGACGCGGGAGCGTTCGGTGACGATCCGGACGCTGCCGTGGGCGGAGACGCCGACGCCGCCGCCCATCACGATGCCGTCCATGAGGGCGACGTACGGTTTGGGGTAGCGGGCGATGAGGGCGTTGAGCCGGTACTCGTCGCGCCAGAAGTCGGCCGAGGCGGTGCCTCCCGTACGGGCGTCCTCGTGGATCGCGCGGATGTCGCCGCCCGCGCACAGGCCGCGCTCCCCGGCTCCCCGGATGACGACCACCTCGACGGAGGGGTCGTCCGCCCAGGCCGTGAGTGCCTCCTCGATGCGGAGCACCATGGGGTGGGAGAGGGCGTTGAGGGCCTTCGGGCGGTTGAGGGTGAGGTACGCGGCGCGGCCCTCGGAGTGCAGGAGCACGTGGTCGTGGCCGTCAGGGGTGTCGTGGTTCATCGCAGGGTCTCCGTGAGTCCGCGCGCGACGATGACGCGCATGATCTCGTTGGTTCCTTCCAGGATCTGGTGCACCCGCAGGTCGCGGACGATCTTCTCGATGCCGTACTCGCTGAGGTAGCCGTAGCCGCCGTGGAGTTGGAGGGCGGCGTCGGCGACGGCGTACCCGGTGTCGGTGGCGAACCGCTTGGCCATCGCGCACAGGCGCGGGGCCATCGGATCGCCCGCGTCGAGAGCCTCCGCGGCCTGCCGGACCAGTGCGCGCGCGGCGGCGAGTTCGGTGGCCATGTCGGCCAGGCGGAACTGGAGCGCCTGGGCGTCCAGGAGCCGGGAGCCGAAGGCCTCGCGGGTGGCGAGGTGGGAAAGGCTGCGGTCCAGGGCGCTCTGGGCACCGCCGAGGGAGCAGGCCGCGATCCCGAGCCGGCCGCCGTTGAGGCCGTTCATGGCGATCCGAAAGCCTTCGCCCTCGCCGCCGAGCAGCCGGTCGGCGGGGATCCGCACACCGTCCAGGACCACCTGGCGGGTGGGCTGGGCGTTCCACCCCATCTTGCGCTCGTTCGCGCCGAAGGAGACCCCCGGATCGTCCCGCTCGACGACGAAGGCGGAGATCCCGCCCGGTCCGTCCTCACCCGTCCGGGCCATCACCACGTAGACCCCGGCGGCCCCCGCACCGGAGATGAACTGCTTCACCCCGGTCAGGACGTAGTGGTCGCCCTGCCGTTCGGCGCGGGTGCGCAGGGCGGCGGCGTCGGAGCCCGCGCCCGGCTCGGTCAGGCAGTAGCTTCCCAGGGTCGCGGCGGAGCACAGCCCCGGAAGCCACCGCTCGCGCTGTGAGCGGTCGCCGTACCGGTCGACCATCCAGCCGACCATGTTGTGGATGGAGAGGTAGGCGGCGATGGACGGGCAGCCCGTGGCGAGGGTCTCGAAGACGAGCACCCCGTCGCTGCGGGAGAGGCCCGAACCGCCGTGCTCCTCGCGTACGTACACGCCGCCGAGCCCGAGTGCGGCGGCGCGGCGGATGACGTCGACGGGGAAGTGCTTGTCCTGGTCCCAGGCGACGGCATGGGGGGCCAGTTGCTCCTGGGCGAAGTCGAGGGTGACCTCGGCGAGGGCGAGCTGCTCTTCGGTCATCGTGCTCATCGCGCTCACCCCATCGTCGGGATCGTGAAGCTCGCGCCCTCCTTGACCCCGGAGGGCCAGCGCGAGGTGACGGTCTTGGTGCGGGTGTAGAAACGGATCGAATCCGGGCCGTGCTGGTTCAGGTCGCCGAAGCCGGACTTCTTCCAGCCGCCGAAGGTGTGGTACGCGACGGGCACCGGGATGGGCACGTTGACGCCGACCATGCCGGTGTTGACCCGGCGGGTGAATTCACGGGCGGTGTCCCCGTCCCGGGTGAAGATGGCCACCCCGTTCCCGAACGGGTGCTCGCTCGGCAGGCGCAGGGCCTCCTCGAAGTCGGCGGCCCGTACGACGCACAGCACCGGGCCGAAGATCTCCTCACGGTAGATGCGCATCTGCGGGGAGACCCGGTCGAAGAGGCTGGCCCCGGCGAAGAAGCCGTTCTCGTGGCCGGGAAGGGTGAAGTCGCGCCCGTCGACGAGGAGTTCGGCGCCCTCGTTGACGCCGATGTCGACGTAGCGACGGACCCGCTCGAGGGCGTCCCTGCTGACCAGGGGGCCGAAGTCGGCCTCGGGGTCGTCGGAGCGGCCGATCCTGAGGGTGGCGATGCGTTCCTTCAGCTTGGCGACCAGCGCGTCGGCGGTCTCCTCGCCGACGGGGACGGCGACGGAGATGGCCATGCAGCGTTCGCCGGCGGAACCGTAGCCGGCGCCGATGAGGGCGTCGGCCGCCTGGTCGAGGTCGGCGTCCGGCATCACGATCATGTGGTTCTTGGCGCCGCCGAAGCACTGGGCGCGCTTGCCGTGGGCGGCGGCGGTGGCGTAGATGTGCGCGGCGATCGGGGTGGATCCGACGAAGCCGAGCGCCTGGACGCGGGGGTCCTCCAGAAGGGTGTCGACGGACTCCTTGCCGCCGTTCACCACGTTCAGCACGCCTGCCGGGAGACCGGCTTCCAGGAAGAGTTCGGCGAGGCGCAGCGGTACGGAGGGGTCGCGCTCGGAGGGCTTGAGGATGAAGGAGTTGCCGCAGGCCAGGGCGGGTGCGGCCTGCCACAGCGGGATCATCGCGGGGAAGTTGAACGGTGTGATGCCCGCCACGACCCCGAGGGGGCTGCGCAGCGAGTGTACGTCGATCCCGGTGCCGGCGTTGTCGGTGAACTCGCCCTTGAGCAGGTGCGGGATGCCGGCGGCGAACTCGACCACCTCCAGGCCGCGTTGCAGGTCGCCGTGGGCATCCGCGACGGTTTTGCCGTGCTCGGCGGACAGCAGCCGGGCGAGGTTCTCACGTTCGCCCTCGACGAGCTGGAGGAACCGCAGGAACACGCGGGCGCGCTTCTGCGGGTTCCACTCGCCCCACTCCCGCTGCGCCTCCACGGCGTCGGCGATGGCGTGTTCGGTGTCGGCGCGCCCGGCCAGCGGGACTCGGGCCTGGACGGTGCCGGTGTTGGGGTCGTACACGTCGGCGAAGAGGCCCGACGTTCCGGTGGTGTGCTTGCCGCCGATGAAATGGGTGAGTTCACGGACCATGGGTGCCTGCTCTCGTCAGGTTGGATCCGGGGATGGCACGGCGCGCCGGCGGATCGCGCGGGTGGGGCGCGAGCCGAGCGGAGGCCGTGAGAACTACGAGCGCGCGAAGGGGTCTGCGTGCTCCGCCGGATCACCAGGGTCGTGGGTACAAACCGGTGCCATGCGTGTCTGCTCCATCCTCGTGGACAACACGGAACGTTCCGCGGCCGGTATCCTGACTCCCGGATCACCGTATGCCGCCCGCCTTCCCGACAGACCTCGTCAGTGGCGTGTGGATGGCAGCACACTCCCCGGTCACAGTGGCGGGACCGTGCCGGTTTCGCACCGGGCTTCCCTGCACCGCGGACCTTGTGGCACGAACATATAGTTGGACGTCCTAGTAAGTCCACCCCCACCGCCCGCGCGCCTACAGTCCGTACATGCGCATCGTTTCCCTGCTGCCCGCAGCCACCGACATCGTGGCGGAGCTCGATCTGGCCGCCGACCTGGTCGGACGCACCCACGAATGCGACTGGCCGCCCGAGGCCGTGGCCTCGGTCCCGGTGGTCACCCGGGCGGAGTTCGCCGCCGACGAACTCACCAGCAGGGAGATTTCCGACGCCGTCGGCGGAGCGGCGCACTCGGGTTCCTCGCTCTACACCCTGGACACCGGCGCACTCGCGGCGCTCGCTCCGGACGTCCTGCTCACCCAGGACCTGTGCGACGTCTGCGCCGTCTCCTACGAGGGGGTCTCCGAGGCCGTGCGGGTCCTCGACGCCGGCCCCCGTGTGCTGAGCCTGGAACCGCGCACCTTGGGCGAAGTACTGGACTGCCTGGTGACGGTCGGCGAACTTCTGGGCGTACGGGAACGAGCCGAGGAGCGGCGCGGTGAACTGGCCGCTCGGCTGGCGGAGGTGCGGAGGCTGACGGCCGGCAGGCCCCGGCCCCGGGTGGTGGCGATCGAATGGCTGGACCCGCTGTGGCCCGCGGGGCACTGGGTGCCCGAGCAGATCGCCTGCGCGGGCGGCGAGGCGCTGCTCGCCGCGCCCGGCGAGCACACCAAGCCCATGACCTGGGACTCGGTCCGCGCGGCACGGCCCGATGTCGTCCTCGTCCTCCCGTGCGGATTTCCGCCCGAGCGGACACTGCGGGAGCGGGACCTGCTCACGGGCCTGCCCGGCTGGCGCGATCTGCCCGCTGTGCGGGAGGGTCGGGTCTGGGTGCTGGACGGGCCCGCGTACTTCAACCGGCCGGGGCCCCGCGTCGTCCGCGGCGCCGAGGTCCTCGCCGAGGTCCTGCACGCGGTGCGCGCGGGGGATCCGGTCGCGGCGTCCGAGGCGCGGCGCCTCGTATGAGCGGGATCAGTCCCGGCTGACCGGGTAGGGGACGAAGGTGCTGCTGTTCTCGTCGACGGCGAGTGCGCGGCCGAGCGGCGGGACCGCCCGCTGGGGGCAGTCGAGGCGTTCGCAGAGGCGGCAGCCCATGCCGATGGGGGTGGCCGCGGAGACGTTGTCGAGGTCGAGGCCGTCGGAGTAGACCAGCCGGGAGGCGTGCCGGATCTCGCAGCCGAGGCCGATCGCGAAGGTCTTGCCGGGCTCGCCCCAGCCGCCGCGGTGGCGGGTCACGGCGCGCGCGGTCCACAGGTGGCGCTGCCCGTCGGGCATGGCGGCGACCTGGACGTGGATGCGCCCGGGCGCCGCGAAGGCCTCGTAGACGTTCCACAGGGGGCAGGTGCCGCCGGCGCGGGAGAAGTGGAATCCGGTGGCGGACTGCCGCTTGGACATGTTTCCCGCGCGGTCGACCCGTACGAAGGAGAAGGGCACCCCGCGCAGCCTGGGGCGCTGCAGGGTGCTGAGGCGGTGGCAGACGGTTTCGTACCCGAGTCCGAAGTGGTTGGTGAGCCGCTCGATGTCGTACCGGAAGCCCTCGGCGGCGGTGTGGAAGGCGCCGTACGGGAGGATCAGCGCGGCCGCGAAGTAGTTGGCGATGCCGATGCGGGCCAGGCCGTGGGCGGGGGAGTCCTGCGGGAAGTCCTCGGCCGCCAGCCGGTCCAGCTCCGCCCCGTACTCCAGCAGGGCCAGCTGGGTGGCCATCCGGAACGCCTGCTGGCCCGGCCGAAGCCGCCCGGACAGGTGCAGGACCCGGCTCGCGGGATCGTAGTGGTGCAGCCGGTCCGAATCCGGGGCCAGCCGGACCCGGTGGCGTTCGGAGAGCCTTCGGGTCAGGGCGTGGAGCACGTCGCCAGGGCGGATACCGCTGGCGCGGGCCACCTCCTCGGCCGCCAGGTCCGTGTCGTGGAGGTAGTTCTGCCGCCGGTAGAAGAACTCGCGGATCTCCTCGTGGGGCGAGCGCGGTGCGGCGCCGCCGGCGCCGTCCCTGCCGTCGGCCGTCTCCGCGAGCCGCTCCGCGAGGAGCTGACCGCGTCGGCCGAGGTCCAGCAGCACGGACGCGACGGCCGGCATCCGCTGGGCCAGCTCGGCCAGGTCGGAGGGGGAGACCCGGGCCTCGGCGACCTCTCCGGCGAGCGCCTCGCGCAGGTCGGCCACGAGCCGGCTGGTGTCGCGTTCGGAGAAGAAGCCGGGGTCGACGCCGAAGGCCTCGGTCAGCCGGAGCAGCACCGGGACGGTGAGCGGGCGCGAGTCGTGCTCCATCTGGTTCAGGTAGCTGGGCGAGATGCCGAGGACCCTGGCCAGTTCCGCCTGGCTCATCCGGCGTTCCTCGCGCAGCCTCCGCAGGCGCGCCCCCGCGTACGTCTTGCTCACCCGCACTCCTCGGCCGTCGTCCGCTCGGGTTCAGGGTACGCGTGATCCTGGAGTTGCCAACCTTTGCAAGGTTCGCAAACCGACGCCGGAAGATTTGCAGAACTTGGCAAACGGCACTCCTTGTTGGCACTTGGTGCCAGTGCCAGAGTCGTCCTGCGGCCCGCCGGACCACGGCGGCCGAGACGAACGGTCCGGGCACGATTCACGCCCTGACGTCGGAGATCCCGGCAGTTCGGACTCGGTTGTCCTGCACCATTGCTCCGTTCCACCCCAGTGGGCCGGCGGCCGCAACCCTCAGAAATAGGCACACAGTGCCAGTGTCTCGTCGGTACGGACGAGAGTGTTGGCAGCTCAAGCGACTCATGGAGACGGTGACGGTCATGGCAGAAGTGAAGGCGACCACGGCAGCGGCACAGCAGCTCGAGCAGCGCTGGGCCGCTGACAGCCGGTGGGCGGGCATCGAGCGCACGTACAGCGCGGAGGACGTGGTCCGGCTCTCCGGCAGCGTCCGCGAGGAGCACACCCTGGCCCGGCGCGGCGCCGAGCGGCTGTGGCGCCAGCTCCACGAGCTGGACTACGTCCACGCCCTCGGCGCCCTCACCGGCGGCCAGGCCGTCCAGCAGGTCCGCGCGGGCCTCCAGGCCATCTACCTCTCCGGCTGGCAGGTGGCGGCCGACGCAAACCAGGCCGGGCACACCTACCCCGACCAGAGCCTCTACCCGGTCAACTCCGTTCCCCAGGTGGTCCGTCGGATCAACAACGCCCTGCTGCGCGCCGACCAGATCGCCACCGCCGAGGGCGGCACCGACACGACGGACTGGCTGGCCCCGATCGTCGCGGACGCCGAGGCCGGCTTCGGCGGCCCGCTCAACGCCTTCGAGCTGACCAAGGCCATGATCGCCGCGGGCGCCGCCGGCATCCACTACGAGGACCAGCTCGCCTCCGAGAAGAAGTGCGGCCACCTCGGCGGCAAGGTCCTGGTCCCGACCTCGCAGCACGTCCGCACCCTGAACGCGGCCCGCCTCGCCGCCGACATCGCCGACACCCCGACCCTGATCATCGCCCGTACGGACGCCCTCGCCGCGAACCTGCTGACCAGCGACGTCGACGAGCGCGACGCCCGGTTCACCACGGGCGAGCGCACGGCCGAGGGCTTCTACCGCGTGGAGAACGGCATGGCCCCCGTCATCGCCCGCGGCCTCGCCTACGCCCCGTACGCCGACCTCATCTGGGTGGAGACCGGCACCCCGGACCTCGCCCAGGCCCGTGAGTTCGCCGAGGCCCTCCACGCGGAGTTCCCCGGGAAGATGCTGGCGTACAACTGCTCGCCCTCCTTCAACTGGAAGGCCGCCCTGGACGACGACCAGATCGCCAAGTTCCAGCGCGAACTGGGCGCCATGGGCTACAAGTTCCAGTTCATCACCCTGGCCGGCTTCCACTCCCTCAACCACGGCATGTTCGACCTCGCCCGCGGCTACGCCGACCACGGCATGACCGCGTACGTGGACCTGCAGGAGCGCGAGTTCGCCGCCCAGGCCCAGGGATTCACCGCCGTCAAGCACCAGCGCGAGGTCGGCACCGGCTACTTCGACCTCGTCTCCACCGCCGTCAACCCCGCCTCCTCCACCACCGCCCTCAGCGGTTCCACCGAGGAGGAGCAGTTCCACTAGGGCGACCGCGCCCGTCGGCCTCTGCCCGGGTCGAAGGCCTGTGAACAGCGGGAGCCGGACGACCGTCTCCGTCCGGCTCCCGCCCCACCCTCATCAGGAGACCGCATGTCCACCACCGCAACCACCCACCAGGTCCGGGTCCTCGCACCGGCGGGCGACCGCCACGACGAGATCCTCACCCCGCAGGCCCTCGACTTCATCGGCCGGCTCGACGCGGCCTTCACCCACCGCCGCGAGGACATCCTCAAGGAGCGGCGCCGCCGCAAGGACCGCCTGGTCTCGGGCACGCCGCTGGACTTCTCCATCGCCACCTCGGCCGTCCGCGCCGATCCCGACTGGCGCGTGGCCCCGCCCGCCCCCGGTCTGACCGACCGCCGCGTCGAGATCACCGGCCCCCCGGACCGGCGGATGGCCGTGAACGCGCTCAACTCGGGCGCGCAGGTGTGGATGGCGGACTTCGAGGACGCCACGGCCCCCACGTGGGACAACGTGATCGGCGGACAGCTCAACCTGCTCGACGCGATCGAGCGGCGCATCGACTTCACCACCCCGGAGGGCAAGGAGTACCGCCTCGGCGGGAACCCGGCGACCATCGTCGTCCGGCCCCGCGGCTGGCATCTGCTCGAAGAGCACCTGGAGATCGACGGCCGGCCCGTCCCCGCCTCCCTGGTCGACTTCGGCCTGTACTTCTTCCACTGCGCACAGCGGCAGATCGACGCCGGGTACGGCCCGTACTTCTACCTCCCCAAGCTGGAGAACGCGGGCGAGGCCAGGCTCTGGAACGACATCTTCGTCCTCGCCCAGGAGCTCCTCGGCATCCCGCGCGGCACGGTCCGCGCCACGGTGCTCATCGAGACGATCACGGCCGCGTTCGAGATGGAGGAGATCCTCCACGCCCTGCGCGAGCACAGCGCCGGCCTCAACGCAGGACGCTGGGACTACCTCTTCAGCCTCATCAAGACCTTCGGCCACCGCACAGACTTCCGGCTCCCGGACCGTGCCCAGGTGACCATGACGGCCCCCTTCATGCGGGCCTACACCGAACTGCTCGTCCGCACCTGCCACCGGCGCGGCGCCCACGCCATCGGCGGCATGGCCGCCCACGTGCCGGCCAAGGACCCCGAGGCCAACGCGGCGGCCCTGGCGAAGGTCCGCCTGGACAAGGAACGGGAGGCCGAGGACGGCTTCGACGGGTCCTGGGTCGCTCACCCCGCGCTCGTCCCCGTCTGCCGGGAGGTCTTCGACGGCGTCCTCGGCGACCGCCCCCACCAGCTCGACCGCACCCGCGACGACGTCCACGTCACGGCCCCCGACCTGCTCGCCGTCCGGCGGATCAGCGCGCCGCCCACACCGGAGGGGATCCGGGCCAACGTCGCCGTGTCCCTGCGCTACTTCGACGCCTGGCTGCGCGGCCACGGAGCCGTGGCCCTGTACGGGCTGATGGAGGACGCCGCGACCGCCGAGATCGCCCGGACCCAGCTGTGGCAGTGGCTGCGCCACCGCACCATCGACCGGGACGACCTGCTCGCCGTGATCCGGGAGGAGTGCGCGGCCTTCGAGAACGAGCAGCCCGACGCGCTCGTCACCGAGGCCCGGGCCGTCCTGGAACGGGTCGCTCTGGACCGGGACCTGCCCGCCTTCTTCACCCCCGACGCCTACACCCGCCACCTGGTCCGTCGACAGGAGGCCCGGGCATGACCACCGCGATCCGCAGGGTCGGCATCGTGGGCGGCGGGCAGATGGGAGCCGGCATCGCCGAGGTCTGCGCCCGCGCCGGACTCGACACACCGTCGTCTGCGAGGCCGACGCCGCCACCGCGCGCGCTGCCCGCGAACGGGTCGCCGTCTCCCTCGAACGGGCCGTCCAGCGCGGCAAGCTGGACCGGATCTCCGCCGAGGACGCCCTCGCCCGGATGGTCTTCTCCGGCGATCTGGACGACCTGGCCGACCGGCAGCTCGTGATCGAGGCGGTGACGGAGGACGCGGACGTCAAGACCGCCACCTTCGCCGCCCTCGACAAGATCGTCGCCGACCCCGAGGCGATCCTCGCGACCAACACCTCCTCCCTGCCCGTGATGCGGCTGGGCATGGCCACCGGCCGCGCCGACCGGGTCGTCGGTCTGCACTTCTTCAACCCCGTGCCGGTCCTGCCGCTGGTGGAGGTCGTCTCCTCCCTGCACACCTCCCCGGGGACCATGGCGACGGTGGAGGCCTTCGCCCGCGACACCCTGGGCAAGACGGCGATCCGTTCGCAGGACCGGGCGGGCTTCGTCGTCAACGCCCTGCTCGTTCCCTACCTGCTGTCGGCCGTCCGCATGGCGGAGTCCGGTTTCGCCACCGCCGCGGACGTCGACGCCGGCATGGAGCTGGGCTGCGCCCACCCGATGGGACCGCTGAAGCTGGCCGACCTCATCGGCCTCGACACGGTCGCCGCCATCGCGCAGTCGCTGTACGACGAGTTCAAGGAACCCCTCTACGCCCCGCCCCCGCTGCTGTCGCGGATGGTGCAGGCGGGACTGCTCGGTCGGAAGACCGGCCGGGGGTTCCACACCTACGACCGGGACTGATGAGGGACCCGGTGCGGCCGCCGGGCTGAGGGGCCCGGCAGCGTGTGGTGGAGGGGGTACGGCGGAGTGGTGTCCGCCGTACCCCCTCCACATGTGCGGCGAGGGCCCCATCCGGCGGGGCCGACGCGGCGACGCGTCGACCGCCCGCGCCGGCAGGCCCGGGACCCGGACCTGTCAACCGGCCGACGCGATCGCGTGAGCGACCCTGACGGCGTCGGACGTCGCGCGCACGTCGTGAACCCGCACGCCCCAGGCCCCCTGAAGGGCGGCGATCGCCGACAGGGCGGCGGTGGCGGCGTCCCGTCCGTGGGCGGGCGGCGGCGTGCCGTCCCCATCGGCGAGGACGTGCCCGAGGAACCGCTTGCGGGAGCCTGCGACCAGGACCGGACGGCCCAGCGCACACACCTCGGCCAGCGCCGCGACCAGGCTCAGGTCGTGCTCGGCCCGTTTGGCGAAGCCGAGCCCGGGGTCGACCACCAGGCGCTCGACGGGGATGCCGGCGGCCACGACGGCGTCGACGCGGGCGCCGAGTTCTCCGAGCACCTCGCCCACCACGTCCCCGTACACCGCACGGCCGTTCATGTCGTGGCTGAACCCGCGCCAGTGCATCACCACGAACGGAACGCCGCCGGCGGCGACGGCCGGGACCATCGCGGGGTCGGCGAGGCCGCCGCTGACGTCGTTGACCAGGACCGCGCCGGCGTCGATCGCCCGCGCCGCGACGGACGCGCGCATCGTGTCGACGGACACCGGGACGCCCTCGGCGGCGAGGTCCCGTACGACGGGCACGACCCGGCGCAGTTCCTCCTCCTCGTCGACCCGCAGGGCGCCGGGCCGGGTCGACTCGCCCCCGACGTCGACGAGGTCGGCGCCCTCCGCCACGAGGTCCAGCCCGTGCTTGACGGCGGTAGACGTGTCGAACCACCGGCCGCCGTCCGAGAACGAATCGGGGGTCACGTTCACGACGCCCATGACCGCGCACCGGCCCCAGTCGGGCAGTCCCGCGACGGGGACGCGCTTGCCGCGGTGGTGGACGGTCATGAGGACGCCTCCGTCCGCCGCACGAGATGGCGCCGGTACGCCTCCGTGGTGAAGTGGTCCGGCAACTCGCGTGACACCAGAGTACGTTCGAGGATCTCACGGGCCTCGGCGACCAGGGCGCCCGGCTGCTCCGCGGCCAGAGCGGCTGCTTCGGCGTCGATCACACCGAACAGCTCCTCCTGGGTGACCACGCGGTGCCGGAGCCACTGCCACAGCCGGGCACGTGCGATCTCGGCGGTCGCCGTGTCCTCCAGGAGCCCGTCGAGGGCGACAGCCCCGCGTCCCCTCAGCCAGGCGTCGAAGTACCGCAGTGCGACGGCCACGTTCGAGCGGATCTGCTCGGTGCCCGGGGGCAGCGCGGACCGGCGTACGGACAACAGGTCGGCAGCGCGGACGGGCACGTTGCCGACAGGCCGGTGGATCTGGTGCGGACCGCCACCGAGGTGGAGGTCGAAGACCTCGCGGCAGACGGGTACCAGGGCGGGGTGGGCGACCCAGGAACCGTCGAACCCGGCCCGGGCCTCGCACTCCTTGTCGAGGTGGACGCGCGCCGAAGCGGCCGGGTCGGCCACCGCGCCCTTGGCCGGGAGGTGCGCGGCGACGCCGCCGATGGCGTGCGCGCCGCGACGGTGGCAGGTACGGACGAGGAGCTCGGCGTACGCCCTCATGAAGGGGGCGGTCATGGTGATCTCGGTGCGGTCGGGCAGCAGGAACCGGGCGCGGTGGCCGAAGGTCTTGATCAGACTGAACAGATAGTCCCAGCGGCCCGCGTTGAGCCCGGCACTGTGTTCACGGAGCTCGTAGAGGATCTCCTCCATCTCGAACGCGGCGGTGACGGTCTCGATGATGGCAGTGGCCCGGACCGTGCCGCGGGGGATGCCCAGGAGGTCCTGCGCGAAGACGAAGACGTCGTTCCACGGGCGGGCCTCGTACCGGTTCTCCAGCTTCGGAAGATAGAAGTAGGGCCCGGAACCGGCGTCGATCCGGCGCTGCGCGCAGTGGAAGAAGTAGAGTCCGAAGTCGACCAGCGAGGCCGACAGGGGACGGCCGTCCACCGTCAGGTGTTCCTCCTCCAGGTGCCAGCCCCGGGGGCGGACCATGACGGTCGGAAGGTCCGGGCCGACCCGATACTCCTTGCCCTCGGGGCCGGTGAAGTCCAAGCGCCCCCGGCACGCGTCGAGCAGGGTCAGCTGACCGCCGACGATGTTCTCCCAGTGCGGGGAGGTCGCGTCCTCGAAGTCGGCCATCCACACCCGGGCGCCGGAGTTGAGGGCGTTCACGGCCATGCGGGGCGTGGGCGGGGCGGTGATCTCCACGCGGCGGTCGTTCAGGCCGGGAGCCGGCGGTGCCACCCGCCAGTGAGGGTCGTCACGGACGGCCGACGTCGCACGCGGGAAGTCCAGCGCGGATCCGGAGGCGAGGCGGTCGCTCCGGTGGCGGCGTGCGGTGAGGATCTCCCGGCGGCGGCCGGCGAAGGCCTCGTCGAGCCGTGCCAGGAAGTCCAGCGCGGCGGGAGTGAGGATCTCGCCGTGACGGTCGCCCGGCGGGCCGAGGACCTTGACGCGGCGGGTCGGTGTGTGAGTGGGGGACATGCTGTTCTTCTCCGAATGTGGCCGCGTGCGCGGTGCCCGTGGGCCGACGGTGCCACACGCGACCGGGGCGGTGGCCGCTCATTGCCGCCGGGCGCGGGCGGGACGGTGGCGGATCTGCCCGACGACCCCGGCTGCGTGCCGGAGGAGTTCGGGTGCCGATGCGAGCAGGGGGGTCAGGGGACGTCCCGATCCACCGGTCGCGCGGCGGGATCCGCCGTGGTCGAAGGACTCGAGGGCGGCGACCAGCTCCGACAGGAATTCGGTCGTGTCTCTCAGCGTGTCGCTCACCACGCGCAGCCGGGCCCCCAGCCCGCCCACCTGACGGCGCATGGCGATCAGGCCGGCGTACTCCTTCGGTGTCAGGACCACCATGGGCCGCCCGTCCACCATGATCTGCCCGGGAATGCGCCTCGCCACCTGAGCCCTTCCGTCGCCGGGTACCCGGTCGGGCGGAACGCGCCGCTCTTGTCCGGGGGTGGGCGGTGCGGGCCGGACGCCTCGGCGTCCGGCCCGCACCGTATGCGTCAGCCGTTCTCGGCCGTCAGCTCCGCACGGACCTCGTGGGCGGCCGCGACCAGGTTCTCCAGCGAAGCGCGGGTCTCGGTCCAGCCGCGGGTCTTCAGGCCGCAGTCGGGGTTGACCCACAGCCGCTCGGCGGGGATGGCCTGCAGCCCCTTGCGCAGCAGTCCGGCCGCCTCCGCGGTGCTCGGGACGCGCGGGGAGTGGATGTCCCAGACGCCCGGCCCCGCCTCACGGGGGTAGCCGTGCTCGGCCAGTTCACCGGCCACCTGCATGTGGGAGCGGGTGGCTTCCAGGCTGATGACGTCGGCATCGAGGTCGTCGATGGCCTGGACGATGTCGCCGAACTCGGCGTAGCACATGTGGGTGTGGATCTGGGTGTCGGGCCGCACGCCGCTGGTGCTGAGCCGGAACGACTCGGTGGCCCAGGCGAGGTAGGCCGCGTGGTCGGCGGCCCGCAGCGGCAGGGTCTCGCGCAGGGCCGGCTCGTCGACCTGGATGACCGAAGTGCCAGCGGCCTCCAGGTCGTTCACCTCGTCGCGCAGGGCGAGCGCCACCTGGCGGGCGGTCTCGCCGAGCGGCTGGTCGTCGCGGACGAAGGACCAGGCGAGCATGGTGACCGGCCCGGTCAGCATGCCCTTGACCGGCTTGGACGTCTGGGCCTGGGCGAACGTGGTCCAGCGGACCGTCATCGGCTCGGGCCGGGAGATGTCGCCGGCCAGGACCGGCGGGCGCACGTAGCGGGTGCCGTAGGACTGCACCCAGCCGTGCTGCGTGGCGACGTACCCGGTCAGCTGCTCGGCGAAGTACTGCACCATGTCGTTGCGCTCGGGCTCGCCGTGCACCAGCACGTCGATGCCGGTCTTCTCCTGGAAGGAGATCACCTCGCGGATCTCGTTCTCGATCCGCTCCTCGTACCCGGCCGCGTCGATCCGGCCGGCCCGCAGGTCGGCGCGGGCCACGCGCAGCTCGTCGGTCTGCGGGAACGAGCCGATCGTGGTCGTCGGCAGGACCGGCAGGCCGAGGTGGGCGCGCTGGGCGGCGGTGCGCCGGTCGTAGGGCTGGGAGCGGCGGCCGTCCGCGTCGGTGATCGCGGCGGTGCGGGCGCGCACGGCCGGATCGTGGGTGATGGCTGAGCCGGCGCGGGAGGCCAGGTCGGCGCGGTTGGCGGCCAGTTCGGCGGCGATGGTGTCGGTGCCCTGGGAGAGGCCGCGGGCCAGGGTCGCGATCTCGGCGGCCTTCTGGCGGGCGAAGGCCAGCCAGCGCCGGATCTGCGGGTCGACGTCGCGTTCGGCGGAGGCGTCCAGGGGCACGTGGAGCAGGGAGCTCGAGGCGGCCACGTCGACGCGGTCGGCCAGGCCGAGCAGGGTGCCCAGGGTGGCGAGGGACTTCTGGTAGTCGTTGATCCAGATGTTGCGGCCGTTGACCACGCCCGCGACCAGGCGCTTGCCCGGCAGCCCGCCGACGGCGGCGAGGGCGTCCAGGTTCGCGGCGGCCGAGTCGGTGAAGTCGAGGGCCAGGCCCTCCACCGGGGCGGCCGCGAGGACCTGCAGGGCGTCTCCCAGCCGGTCGAAGTAGGAGGCGACCAGCAGCTTCGGCCGGTCGGTGGCCGTGCCCAGCTCGCGGTAGGTACGCGTAGCGGCGTTCAGTTCGGCCGGGGTGCGGTCCTGTACGAGCGCCGGCTCGTCGATCTGCACCCACTCCGCCCCGGCGGCCCGCAGGTCGGAGAGGACCTCGGCGTACACCGGCAGGAGTCGGTCGAGCAGGGTCAGCGGCTCGAAGTCGGCGGCCACGCCGGGCGCCGGCTTGGCCAGCAGCAGGTACGTCACCGGGCCGACCAGCACCGGACGGGGGGTGTGGCCGAGGGCCAGGGCTTCCTTCAGCTCGGCGACCTGCTTGGCGGAGTCGGCGGTGAAGACGGTGTCGGGGCCGAGTTCGGGAACCAGGTAGTGGTAGTTGGTGTCAAACCACTTGGTCATTTCGAGCGGGGCGACGTCCTGGGTGCCGCGGGCCATCGCGAAGTATCCGTCGAGGGCGTCGGCGGCGACCGCACCGCGGTGCCGCTCGGGGACAGCGCCGACCATGACGCTGGTGTCCAGCACGTGGTCGTAGTACGAGAAATCACCGGTGGGCACCTCGTGGATGCCGGCCTCGGTCAGCTGCTGCCAGTTGGAACGGCGAAGGTCGGCGGCGGTCTGGCGCAGGGCGTCGGCGGTGACGCGGCCCTTCCAGTAGCCCTCGATGGCCTTCTTCAGTTCGCGGTTCTGCCCCTGGCGGGGGTAGCCGTACACGGTGGCTCGTGCTGCCGCGGCTGCGGGCTTCGCTGTCACGGAACTCTCCTTCGCGAGATGTGTCCAGGAACATTCCGAATGACGGGACGCGGACGCGAAGGGAGAACAGGACGCACGGGCCTCGCCGCGGGAGAACACACCGCAGGTGCCGCTCGTCTTGTACGCCGACCCGCCCACGAGGTCACCGGAATGGCCGCACACGGAATACGTCCGCGTGCGGGCAACGGGCAGGTCTTCGGACTCGCGGGCACGCCTGCCGGTCTCCCGGCGGGCACCTACTGGCCGTCGCTTCCCAGGACCGTTGTCCGGTCCCAGTGCGTATGACGGCGGTCGTTCCCGCTCACCGCTGCGGGGCAGTCCCGGATTCCCACCGGGTTCCCTCTTACGACGCATCCCGCCTGGCGGACGGGGCGAACCAGCTGCACGCGCCACACTAGGGCGGCCGATGGCTTCCATGCGAGCCGTGTCCGCCATTCGGACTGTGGAATGAGACGCTCCGAAATGTGGTGTCGACGGTGATCGCCGGTGATCAGGGTTCTCTGACCACTGGATAGGGCACGTAGGTGCGCCGGTCGGGGTCGACTGCGAGGCTCCCGCCGGCGGGCGGCCGGGCGCGCTGGGCGCAGTCCTGGCGTTCGCAGATCCGGCAGCCGAGCCCGATGGGGGTGGTGGCGCGCGGGTCGTGCAGGGCGATGCCCTCGGCATACACGAGGCGCGGTGCGTGGCGGAGTTCGCAGCCGAGGGCGATGGCGAAGTCGGCACGGGGCGCATGATGGCCGAAGCCGCCGCGGGTGACGGTGCGGGCGATCCAGAAGTATTTTTTCCCGTCGGGCATCTCGGCGACCTGGGTGAGGATGCGGCCGGGGGCGGAGAAGGCCTCGTAGACGGTCCACAGCGGGCAGGTGCCGCCGAGGCGGGAGAAGTGGAAGTCGGTCGCGGACTGGCGTTTTGAGATGTTGCCCGCGCGGTCCGCGCGGAGGAAGGAGAACGGCACCCCCCGGTGCCCGGTGCGCTGGAGCGTGCTGAGGCGGTGGCAGACGGTTTCGAAGCCCACGCCGAAGAGCGCCTGGAGCAGTTCGATGTCGTAGCGGACCTTCTCGGCCGCCGCGTGGAAGGCGGTGTACGGCATGAGGACCGCGCCGGCGAAGTAGTTGGCCAGCCCGATCCTGGCCAGGCCTTCGGCCTGGGGCGATGCGAGGCCCGCGGACGCGACCAGCTCTTCCAGCAGTGGTCCGTGCTCCAGCAGCGCCAGCTGCGTGGCCAGCTGGAAGGCGCGCTGGGCCTCGCTGAGCCAGGGGGACAGCAGGAGAAGGCCGCTTCCGGGATCGAACCGCCGTGCGTCGGCGGATCGTTCCGGTCCGGCCTGGAGGACCCGGATGCCGTGCCGGTCGGAGAGGTGGGCGGTGAGCGCGTCGGCGGCGCGGCCGATCCGGCCGAGGTCGAGGGCCGCGGCGGTCCGTTCGGCCTCCGTCTCCAGCGGGGCGAAGTGGTTGTGGTGGGCGTAGAAGAAGTCACGTACCTCGTCGTGGGGTTCGGCGGGCAGAAGGCCGGCGGTGTCCTCGGGGGAGACCAGTGCGGCGACCCGCTCCGAGGCGCCGCGGTAGCGCTGGTGGAGGGCGACCAGGGCTCGGGCCACCTCGGGGTGGTCGCGCGCCACGTCCGCGATCTCCTCCGGTGGTACCGATCCGGTGCCGCAGGCCTCGTCGCCGAGAGCCGTGCGCAGGTCGGTGGCCAGTCGTTCCTCGCCGGCTTCGGAGAAGAACTCGGGGTCGACCCCGAACACCATCGCGATTCGCAACAGCACCGGAGCGGTCAGCGGGCGCTGGTTGTGCTCGATCTGGTTGAGGTAGCTGGTGGACAGCCCCAGGGCGCGGGCCAGCTCTACCTGGTTCATGCCCCGCTCGCGGCGCAGCCTGCGCAGTTTCGCGTGGGCGAAGATCTTCGGTCCGGCGAGACGCCCCATGCCGATCAGGATCCCTTCCGCTCTCTCTTCCGTGTGAAGGTAGCATCCGCAGCTTTCGCAAGATTCGCAGATTCGCAGGTTTCGCATGTTCGGATTCCGCAATTTGGCACCCTCGTGCGGTACCGATAGCTGGGGAAGACTCGCTGGCGTACGACACGCACCGCACACAGAACACCGCGAGGAGTCCCGTGATCGACCACCAGGTACGCGTCCACCCCAGCGCCGACCAACTGCCCCGTGAGGAGCAGCTCGCCTGGAAGCTGGCCGTTGTCGCCACCGGCACCCAGGACGCGCCGGACCTCGACCCCGAGGCCTCGGAGATGGTCGTCAACCGGATCATCGACAACGCGTCCGTCGCCATCGCATCCCTGCGCCGCCGCCCCGTCGCCGTGGCCCGGGCGCAGGCACTCGGCCACCGGTCCGCCACGGGTGCCTGCGTTTTCGGGGTGGCGGAGGGAACCAGGGTCTCCCCGGAGTGGGCGGCCTGGGCCAACGGCACGGCCGTCCGCGAGCTGGACTTCCACGACACCTACCTCGCCGCCGACTACTCCCACCCCGGCGACAACATCCCGCCGCTGCTGGCCGTGGCCCAGCGCACCGGCCGCACCGGTGCCGACCTGCTGCGCGGCATCACCGCCGCCTACGAGATCCACGTCGCCCTCGTGAAGGGCATCTGCCTGCACGCCCACCGGATCGACCACGTCGCCCACCTGAGCGCGGCGACCGCCGGCGGTATCGGTGCGATGCTGCGGCTGGACACCGAGACCGTCCACCAGGCCATCCAGCAGGCCGTGCACACCACGACCGCGACCCGGCAGTCCCGCAAGGGAGAGATCTCCAGCTGGAAGGCCTTCGCCCCGGCGTTCGCCGGGAAGGTCGCGATCGAGGCGGTGGACCGGGCCATGCGCGGCGAGGGATCCCCGTCGCCCATCTACGAGGGGGAGGACGGCTTCCTCGCCTGGATGCTGGACGGGCCCGAGGCCTCTTACACCGTGTCGCTGCCCGAACCCGGCGAGGCGCGCCGCGCGATCCTCGACACGTACACCAAGGAACACTCCGCCGAGTACCAGGCGCAGGCGATCATCGACCTCGCCCGAGCCCTGCGTGAGAAGGCCGGACCGCTGGAGAAGGTCCGCTCGATCGTCCTGCACACGAGCCACCACACCCACCACGTGATCGGCTCCGGCTCCGGCGACCCGCAGAAGTACGACCCCACCGCCAGCCGCGAGACCCTCGACCACTCGGTGCCGTACATCTTCGCCGTGGCACTGGAGGACGGAGGCTGGCACCACGAGCGCTCCTACGCCCCCGAGCGCGCCCAGCGCCCGGAGACGGTCGAGCTGTGGCAGAAGATCTCCACCGTCGAGGACCCGGAGTGGACCCGCCGCTACCACGACCCCGACCCCGCCCGTCGGGCCTTCGGCGGCCGCGCGGTCATCACGCTGGCCGACGGCACCGTCATCGAGGACGAACTCGCCGTCGCCGACGCCCACCCGGCCGGAGCCCGCCCCTTCGGCCGTCCCGGCTACGAGGCGAAGTTCCGCACCCTGACCGAGGGCATCGTCACCGCCGAAGCGCAGGAGCACTTCCTGCGGACGGCTTCCAGGCTCGCCGAAATCGGCACGACCGACCTGACCGGACTCTTCCCGGCCGTCGACACGAACGTCGTCGCCGCGTACGACGCGACCCTCCCGAAGGGCCTGTTCTGATGCTGCACACGCACACCACCCCCGCCTCCCGGCGGCGCCGGTTCCGCGAACAGCTCGCCTCCGGGAGCCTCCTGCGGATCCCCGGTGCCATCAACCCTTACAGCGCCCGGCTCATCCAGGAGCACGGATTCGACGCCGCCTACCTCTCCGGCGCGGTCCTCGCCGCCGACCTCGGCCTGCCCGACATCGGCCTGACCACCTCCACCGAGATCGCGGCCCGCGCGCAGCAGGTGGTCCGCGTCACCGACCTGCCCGTCCTCATCGACGCGGACACCGGCTTCGGCGAGCCGATGAACGCCGCCCGCACCCTGCAGCTCATGGAGGACGCGGGTCTGGCCGGACTCCACCTGGAGGACCAGGTCAACCCGAAACGGTGCGGCCACCTCGACGGCAAGACCGTCGTACCGCGCGAGGACATGGTCCGCAGGCTCCGTGCCGTCGTCGACGCCCGCCGCGACCCGGACTTCCTGCTCATGGCCCGCACCGACGCCCGCGCCGTCGAAGGACTTCCGGCGGCGATCGACCGGGCGAAGGCGTACGTGGACGCCGGCGCGGACGCGATCTTCCCCGAGGCCCTCGCCGACGAGGCCGAGTTCGAGGCGTTCCGCAAGGCCTTGGACGTTCCCCTGCTCGCCAACATGACGGAGTTCGGCAAGGGCCGGCTCCTCGACACGACGACCCTGGAGAACCTGGGCTACAACATCGCGCTCTACCCCGTCACCCTCTTCCGCCTCGCCATGGGCGCGGTCGAGGACGGCCTGCGCACCCTGGCCGCCGAAGGCACCCAGGAATCCCTGCTGCCCCGCATGCAGACCCGCTCCCGGCTGTACGAGGTGCTCGGCTACGAGGACTACAACACCTTCGACTCGGCCGTCTTCGACTTCACGCTCCCGCCCGGCAACTGACCGACAGCACCGGAGGCCATCATGACCGCCACCGCGCCCGAGATCCACCGCGGCCTGGCCGGTGTCTTCGTCGACACCACCGCCATCTCCACCGTCATCGAGGAGACCAACTCCCTCACCTACCGCGGCTACCCGGTCCAGGACCTCGCCGCCCGCTGCACCTTCGAGGAAGTCGCCCACCTCCTGTGGAACGGTGAACTCCCCGACCCCGGTCAGCTGCGCGAGTTCCAGGCCCAGGAGCGCGCCCTTCGCCCCCTGGACCGCACCACCGCCGAGGTGCTCGCGCGCCTCCCCGACACCTGCCACCCGATGGACGTGCTGCGCACCGCCGTCAGCTTCTTCGGCTCCGAGGACCCCACCGAGGACGACGGCAGCACCGCGGCCAACCGAGCCAAGTCCCTCTCCCTGCTGGCGAAACTCCCGGTCGTCGTCGCGGCAGACCACCGCCGCCGCCACGGTCTGGCCCCCATCCAGCCCGACCCGTCCCTTGGCTACGCCCAGAACTTCTTCCACATGTGCTTCGGCGAGATCCCCGCCCCGGAGGTGGTCCGCTGCTTCGAGATCTCCCTCATCCTCTACGCCGAGCACAGCTTCAACGCCTCGACCTTCACCGCACGCGTGGTCACCTCCACCCTCTCCGACCTCTACAGCGCCGTCACCGCCGCCATCGGCGCGCTCAAGGGCCCCCTCCACGGTGGCGCCAACGAGGCCGTGATGCACATGCTGAACGAGATCGGCGACCCGGAACGGGCCGCGGACTGGCTGGACGAGGCCCTGGCGTCCAAGCGCAAGATCATGGGCTTCGGCCACCGCGTCTACAAGCACGGCGACTCCCGCGTCCCGATCATGCAGGAAGCCACCGACCGCCTCGTCGCCCGCGCCTCCGACCCCGAAGTGACGCGGATCGCCACCCTGCACGCCGCGCTCCGCCACGCGATGATCAGCCGCAAGGGAATCCACCCGAACCTCGACTACCCGGCCGGCCTCGCCTACCACCTCATGGGCTTCGACATCCCCACCTTCACCCCCATCTTCGTGATGAGCCGCATCACCGGCTGGACCGCGCACATCACCGAACAGCTCGAACACAACGCCCTCATCCGCCCCCTCGGCTCGTACAACGGCCCCGCCCAACGCCCCCTCCCCGGTCACCCGGGGCGGTGAGGGTCAGCCGATGAGGCGCCACAGCGTCGAGCCGACCGTCCCGAGGGAGCGGCCCAGCACCGGGCCGGTCGCGATGGCGTGCGCGATCCGCCCGGCACGCAGGTCCATGCGGCGCAGGATCCGGGCGCGCGTGCGCTCGTCGGGGGCGTTCCACAGCGCCAGGATGTCCCGCCGGCCCTGGTCCCGCCACGACACCAGCATCCGCATGACCGCGCGGGCAGCCATCCGACGTCCGAGCGGCAGGTATCGCGCGGCGGCGGTGGCGCCGCAACCGTAACGATCGACCAGGACGTCCGCGCACTCGACCACCGACCGCTCCAGGATCCGGTTCACCCGTTGGTAGTCCTGGTGGTACCGGGCCAACTGCGGCGCGTCGATCCGCTCGCGGTGCGCCCGCAGATAGTCGTGGACCACCAGCCCCAGGTCGTAGTTGATGTGCGCGTTGATCCCGAGCAGGGCGTTCTGCCACGGCAGTGTCGGCCGGCGGGCGGCGTGACGGGTGGCGAGACGCCAGGAGGAGCTGGTCACCGGCTCGCCGAGCAGCGAGCAGCGCGTGGCGATCAGGGCCTCCTCGGCGAAGAGACCGGTCAACTCGCAGAGCCACCGGGGGTCCAGGAAGCCGGTGTCGTCCTGGCCGCGCGTGACCTGGACGACCTGGCGGGTGATGACCGCGTAGACGTCGATGAAGACCGCGCGGTCGTCGCCGGCGGACCGCAGCCGACCGCTGAGCAGTTCGAGGGCCTCCAACGCGTCCGGAGCGGTACGTGGGTGCCAGTCGATGCCCCCGGTCGTGATCAGCACACGCACTCCGTCCAGTGAACGTCTTCGCGATCACGTCAACCTACGTGCTGCGCGAGGACGGTCGGGCCCCTGTGGCTCCGGTTGGCCGAATTCCCCTCTCCCAGGAGATGACTGACGGCCCGCCCTCGCGGTGCGGAGCGGCGCGTCGTACGCGGGGTTGCGCGGCTTCCTGAACGACACGCGGGCCGGCCGTGGCGGCCTTCGTCGAGGTCCGCGCCCGACGCGGTCAACGCGCGCCGTCCTGGTGGCGGCGTGATCAGCGGTCGGGCGTCACAACTCGCTCAGTTGCTCGTCGAGACGCTCGCGGTTGCGCCCCCGGTTGAAGTAGGGCGTCCAGGCGGCCCATGCGGGATCCGCGAGGATCGTGGTGGCGAGGTCTTGAAGGCTGTTCCGTTCCCGCCCGAGCAGTTCTGCGGTGAGTACGACGGCCACGACCGGCGGCGTGCCGGCGGCGACCATCGCCCGTTGCACCGTGGGCATGTCGGTGCGGCCGAGCAGTTCGCGGTACTGCGCGACCCACAGCTCCAGCCACCACCGGTTCACCTCCCGGGCGTCGCCCTCCTCGGTGCCGAGGAAGGTCGGGGCGAGGGCGAGCGCCAGGCGCTCGACGTACTCCGCCTCCGTGCCGAGGACATCGGGGTACTCCTTGACGAAGTGGTCCCATTCCACATCGGCGACCAGGGCGCTGATGGTGGCGGGCCGCACGGGGTGCAGGGCGTAGTGGGGCTCGGCGGCGAGGAAGGCGTCGCGCAACACCTCGTACCGTAGGCGGCAGGACTCGGCGAGCAGCACCGCGTCGTAGAGGTCCTTGCCCTGCGGATGCCGGTCGGTGACCAGCCACATGACCTTCCAGGCCAGCGAGAGCTCCGGCGTGACCGCGTTCAGCGTCGCGCCGGCGGGAAGCGGGAACGGCTCGTGAGCCAGTGGCAGGCGCTCGTTGAACACGAAGTCGAGCTGAACCACGCCGCCGGGAACGCCGTCGGCCGTCCACGGCAGGACCAGGCGCCGGCCCGGTACGCGTTCGTAGGTCCAGATGTCCTCGCTGACCGCGTCCGCAGCGTCGAAGCGCACCGGGGTGGTGTCGCAGGTCCGCGGGGCCGAGGACCGCTGGGCCGCGTGCGCGATGCCGTCCAGCATCGACGTCGTCCGCTCCTCCTCGATCCGCCAGTCTTCGGGGACGACGACGAAGTCCAGGTCTCCCGGCTCCCGGGCGTCGTCACCGAGCCACCCCTTGAGGAGCACGCTGCCGCGCAGCACCAGGTGGTCGGCCCACTCGGACTCCGCGATGGCCGTCAACACCAGATCCAGCGCGGTCCGCCTGGCGGCGAGCCAGGCAGCGCCCACCTCCGCGTCGGCGAACCGGGGGTCGGCGGCACGGTAGGCGTTGGAATGCTGCTTGAGCGCGGGATCGAAGATCGGCCGCTGCACCACGCCCTCCTCCCGCACGGGGCGGAGCGTCAGCGGCACCCCGAGGCCCGCCCGCCGGCTGTCGTCCAGCTCGCTCCTCGGCACCTCGGAGGCCCGCCAACCGAACGACTCCCATGTCGACGTCATCGCCGCGACCCCTCTGCCATCCACCCGTCGTCGACGGCGATGTTGCTGTCGTACACCACGAACTCCCGCTCCACGGACACGATCTCGTATCCGGCGTCGGACACGACACCGGCCAGCCGTTCCAGCCGGTCACCGGCCGTGCGCAGACCGACGCCATGACAGCGCTGGGTCACGAACCGTTGCTGACGACCGTCGTCCGCGACGCGCCTGGCGTTCCACGACACGTGGGCGCCATGGCCGCTGACCAGGGATGCCAGCGTCGCGCGGTCGAAATCCGGCAGTACGAGCACCTTGATGTGGTGCTCGAAATGGGCCTCCGGACCGAGCAGCGCCGCGTCGGCATCGGAGTGAGGCACCCCGCGCGTCCAAGGCGTCGCCTCGATCTTCACCCGAACCGGCTCGAAGCCCGACGCGCGGAGCTCGTCCTCCATCGCGAGCGCCGCCGACAGCTGCTCCGGGAAGGCGCCGGCCCCATGGAACGTCACCATCGGTTGCGAGGTCATCTGCCCCCGCGCGAGCACGATGTGCACGAAGCCGACACCTCTGTCGGCAGCCCACCGTTCGAGCCTGTCCACCGACCCCTCACCCTCGCACTCCACGGTGATGTGGGTTTCGAATTCGCCGACGAAGCCCTCCGCGGTGATCGAAGGCTCGGTTATGTGGGGGAGCAGCAGTGACATGAGCAGGATCTTCCCAAGCACGACGGTTCAAGGGAAATCGAAAACGAGAAGGTGTACGGCGTCGGCGACAGGGGCGGCATCTACACCCTGAGCACGAGCCGGACGCCGGCTTCGACATCTACTTCGACGCTGACGCCGGTAGCAACCACGGCTTCGCCACCATCGGAGTGGGCAGCGCCTTCCGTCTCTACGCCGTGGACGTGCTGACAGGCAAAGCCACCGACAAGGGCGCCGTCCCGAAGAGGCACCAGGTTACCGACCTCGCCCTGCCCATCAACCAGAAGTAGTCCTCCCCTCCCGGTTCCCGCCCGTGGGCGGCCGCGGTGCTCACCCGGTAGGCCGGAGGAGGACGGGTACTGCGGGTGGCTGTGCCGACAGCCACCCGCAGCCGACCCGCCCAGCGGCGGTCTCGCACGCAGCGCGTCCCCCGGGCCGCGCTGCGTCCCGCGCCGGGAGCGGGTCACCGGTCGCGCCTCCCCGTCGTGACGGCGCCGCACCGGGGCTTTGTGCCGTGGGATCTCAGGCGTTGACGCAGGTGTTGCCGAAGGACGGGTTCAGCAGGCCGATGATGTTGACGGTGTTGCCGCAGGCGTTGATCGGGATGTGGACGGGCACCTGGATGAGGTTGCCGGAGCCCACGCCCGGCGAGCCCGCCGCCAGGCCCTGCGCGCCCGCGTCGGCGGACGCCACCGAAGCACCGGCCACCACGACCGCGCCGGCCGCGAGGGCCACGGCCAGACCTCGTCGCACACGAACCATTTCTCTGTACCTCCCGTTGAGGGTGCGCAGCCGCGCGGAGGTCCCGCGCGGCCGGTGAGGAAGCCTCGTGAACGCCTACGGGCTCCTCCCACACGCCGTCTTCGCGGCCGCGCTTGCCGCGGCTTGGCGCAAGCTGCCAGGTTCCCTCCAACGGCTCAACGCGATCCGCGCGGTTGACGAAGTGATCGCCCATCCGCAGGCCGTTCGGCTACGCAGGACAGACGACACCCGTACTGGTTTCGAAAGCCGGACCGTCCTCGGGGACGGTCCGGCCGGCTGCACGCGACGACAGAAGGATCGGCATGCGATGGACGCCCCGCCCTCCGACGGCCACTCCAGGTCGCCTCTTCGCCTGCTCACTCCCGGCGGAGCGGCACACGTGAACCGACCCTTCCCCTCCCGCGGCGGGCGCCGCGGCGCCCGATCCCGCGATGAGCTGGTCGACGTCATGCAGAAGGTCGCCCACGGCGACAAGCAGGCCTTCGCCGTGCTCTACGACGCTCTCTCGCCTCTGGTCTTCGGGATCGTGCTCAGGGTCGTACGTGACCGGGCGCAGTCCGAGGAGGTCGCGCAGGAGGTGATGATCGACCTGTGGCGGCAGGCCGCCCGCTACCGCCCCGAGTCCGCCTCCGTCAGGACGTGGGCGGCGACGATCGCGCACCGCAGGGCCGTGGACCGCGTCCGCTCCGCCCAGGCCGCGACCGACCGCGAGCACGCCCGGGCCGCCCGCGAGCACACCCCCGCCTTCGACGAGGTCGGGCCGCAGCCGTCGCCCAGCCACCGCCCGTCGCTGCCAGGGCGCAGATCATGGCCGCCCTCGACGGGGTACGCCAACTGCCGCCGCGCGTTCCCGTCCACACCGGCGCACCCACCCTCGGCACCGGCCCGCGTCGTCGTGTCGGGCGGGTGGCTCTGGCCGCCTGCGTGGCCGCCGCGGCACTGGGTGGCGTAGCGGTGTGGCAGGCGCGGGAAGCACAGGATCTCGGGCAGCGGGCCCGCGAGGCCCAGCGGCAACTCGACGCGGTCGGCACCGTCCTGGCCGCCCCGGACGCCCGCACCGTGCACGGCAAGACCGCCAACGGGGCGCTGGCCACCGTCGTCGCCTCGGAGGGACAGAACAAGGCCGTCTTCACCGCAGCCAACCTCCCCGCCCCCGGACCGGGCAGGACCTACCAGCTGTGGCTCGCCCACGACGGCACCATGCGTCCCGCCGGACTCATCGCCTACGACGGGACCGTCGCCCTGACCGGCGACATCGCCGATGCGGGCGCGGTCGGCCTCACCCTCGAACCCGCCGGAGGCTCCCCCCAACCCACCACCGACCCCCTCGTTCTGCTGACCCTTCCCACCTGACGCCATCCCGGCCTTCGTGCCGGGGTACGACCGAAGCCCGAATCGAGGACCCATGGCCCAACCCACCGCCTGAACACGCACGACTCCCGCGACGAGCCACCACGCTCCGGCGCTGACGGACGAACACGGGCCCGATGAAATTCCGTTCACCACCCCACCCCGCGACGATCACGGCCGTCAACGCCGCTCAGGACACCCGTACCACCAGCCGCCCATGGCAAGCCGGAGACGTCCCGCCCGTCGACAACCTGCGGACCGCTCACAGCCGGAAGGCATTCGAGGGGCCTCGACAGGTGGCGGAGGGCCTCCTGGGCATCCTCTGTGCCACGGACTCCCGCTGCACCGTGGCCACTCGGCCCAAGGACGTGTGGCGGGAAGTCAGGCTCGAAGGCTTTCGGCCCGATCCGTGGCGAGTTGCGGTACGTCGGGGTGGTGGGGGGCAGAGAGCCATACCACGGCGGCGCCGGCACAGGCGACGATCAGGATTCCGAGAGCCGAGGTCCAGCCGATGTGTTCCCCGAGGACCAGCCATCCGATCAGGGAGCCCATGACGGGGTCGATGCTGAAGAGGGTGCCGACGACGCGGGCGGAGGAGAGCCGGGCGGCGATCGTGTCGACCGCGTAGGGCACTGCGACGCCGACCACCGCCACCCCCGCCAGGACCATCCACTGCCTGCCGTCCACCCGGCTCACCGCGCCGATTCCCAACGGGGCCGAGACGAGAGCGGCCACGGCCACCGACAGAGCCAGCCCCGACAGTCCGGTGTCGTCCTTGCCGACCCGCTCGGCGAAGACCGTGTACAGGGCGAAGAAGGCCGCCGCGCCGAGGCCGAAGGCGTACCCGGCCGCGTCGAAGTAACCGCCGGGTCCCGAGATCAGCAGGACACCGATGAACGCGGCGAGCGCGCACAGCCCTTCGCGCACGCGCCGTGAGGCGAGGAACGCCACCGCGCACGGTCCCAGGAACTCCAGGGTGACGGCCACGCCGAGGGGGATGCGGTCGATGGCCGAGTACAGGCAGAGGTTCATGGCGGCCATGGCCATGCCGTAGACGACGATGGAGATCCACTGGCCGCGGGTTCGCCCGCGCAGGGCCGGCCTGAACAGCGCGCACAGGACGATCGCGGCGATGGCCATGCGCAGGGAGCTGACCGGCAGGGGGCCCAGGGAGTCGAACAGGCCCGCCGCGAATGCGGAGGACAGCTGGATTCCGGTCGAGCCGATCAGGATGAGCCCGAGTGCCTGCCGTGCTCCGCGTCGGGCGTCCGGCTCGGTTCCGGTGGCCGTGCTCATGCCTGGTCCCGGGTGTGGCCGAGGTGTGCGTCGACGTCCTGTCGGGTGACGGCCGTGTAGGGGCAGCCGTTGGTGTCCCCGAGGAAGTACTGGGGCAGTTCGGGCGCGTCACCGTGGGTGCCCAGGTAGGGCGAGAGCGCGACACCGTCGTATTCGGTGATGCGGCGACGTATCTGGCGACGGGCGGCGGTGGCGTGGACGGGGAGCCGGTCGAAACTGGCCCGGGACTGCACGACGAGGGTGAAGGGCTCCCCGAGGTTGCGGCTGCGCCGCAGTCGGTGGTGACGGGTGCTGACGTTGATGAAGAAGTCGATCCCTCGGTACCAGAAGTTCCAGTTCGCTTCCGAAGGATCGGTCGGCGCGTCCGCGGGCCATTCGCCGCCGACCTCCAGAAGGGTGAGCAGGATCCGCCGGAACGCCTCGTGATCCTCGTCGAGGGAGTTCGATTCGATGCCGTCCATCCACAGGACCACGACCTGGTCGGGGTTGTCCCAGATCGCCTCGGCAGCCAGCTCCATCAGGGTGACGGCCACTTGCCAACCCTCCCGCGCCACATCGCCGCCGCCGAAGAGCAGCTCGTTCTTGCGTAGGGCCATGGGTGCGAACACACACGGGAAGTCGCGGGAGCCGGCGGTCGCCGTGAACTGGTCCAGGTGCGACTCGAAGGCCTCGGGGTGGTTGCCGGGCCGGAACAGTTTGATGTGTGTGGTGCTGGACACCGCTTCTCCAATCTGTGCCCACGACGTGTGGGCGTGAGGTTCCAGGCGACGAGGAGCCCTGCGGGCGTCCTTCGTCATGGCGGTCGGCGCGGGGGGTGTGAGGGGCACTGAGGATCTTGACGTGCTCGCTGCCGGGCTCGGTCGCGTGTTTGGGCGCCGCGGTGGTGGAGGAGGGCTTGTGGCCCGTGGGTGGCCCGGTGCGAGCGGGCGGCCACAACCTGGCAGCCCACCCCCGCGTCTGTCCACGACCAGGGGTGCATATTTGCCGGCTGGATCGGGAAATTACATTGCAGATGCGTCTCACAACTAGAGATACCCTGGTATTTGCCGACCGGAGAAGTGTTCCCGGTGTCGGCGGACGGGCACTGTGCCACATCGCCCCCCGCCTGTTCCCGGCCGGCCTCACGACCAAGTCCTGTGACCGCGTGTGAACAGCCCGCCGTCATGTCGGCGTTCGCGATGATCCGTCAGGGGTGTGGTTCCGCTTGCGCTCCGTATCCCTGCCGGGCCTGGCGTTCGTGCCGGCCCCACATGCCCGCGGGTGCCCTTACGGGGGCATGGCGGAATGGGCAAGTCCCACCTTGCCATCTTGGCCGAACATCGCCCCTCGCCTTCGGCGTCCTCCCGGCCGCGAGCAGCCCCAGGTGCGTGCACCGGCCGGTCGCCGGCCCCCGCCCCGCCGCCGAGCCTCGATTCCCCGTGGCGGCGATGAACGGGCTTCACCGGAAGGGTGTTGGCGGCAGACTCCACCCGTCTGACAGGAATCTACGAGGTGCTTTGCGCACCCTTGTCGGTGAATGCAAGATGACCGTCGGTAGAGGCCAGGTGGTCCTGAAGCGAAGATCGAACACCGCTGCGCCCCCGCCTCGCCCCGCTTGGATGTCCGTAGACCCGACACCCGTGTGGCACGGTTCACCGCCGGAGCCCTCGATGGCGCGCGGACCGTGCTCAACGTCGGTGTCGGCGCCGGGTCCTAGGGGAGCGCAGCCCAGATCGCCGTGACCGGCGAGCCCGCCGCCACCGTGCGTGCCGGCCGAACCGCCCGCCAGACCCCAACGAAGGGTCGCTCGTCATCGTGCGCGCGATGCCCTGACAGGAAAGAGAGGACGAACACCCATGGGAGCATCCGACCGCACGGACGAGAGATCGCGCGTCCAAGGCCTCATCGAGGCACAGGCCAAAGCCGAACGCCTCTTCGTCGAGGTGGAGGCACGGGAACTGATCGTCCCGGGATCGGGCGAGAGGGAGATCAGCGACCGGATCCGGGACCTCGCGAACGAGATGTTCGGGACGACGAAACACTGGCACAAACGCATCGTCCGCTCAGGTCCCCACACCATGTTCCCGTACAAGGAGAACCCGCCCGACCGGATCCTCGGCGAGGACGACATCGCCTTCGCCGACTTCGGCCCGATCTTCGAGGAGTACGAAGCCGACTTCGGCCGCACCTTCGTCTTCGGTGACGACCCCCTCAAGCACCGCTTGCGCGACGACCTCGAAGAGGTCTTCGCCGCCGGCCGCCGCGCCTTTCACGACGACCCGCGGATCACCGGACGACAGCTGTACGCGGAAGTCGAACGACTCGCGGCCAAGGCCGGCTGGACCCTCGGGGGCTGGCACGCGGGCCACCTGGTGGGGGAATTCCCCCACGAAACCAACGACGGAGCCAAGGTCGAGTCCTACATCACCCCGGACAATCACACCCTCCTGCGCCGCACCGACCGAGCGGGCCGGGTCTGCCACTGGATCCTGGAGGTCCACCTCGTCGACGAGCGGCACGGATTCGGAGGCTTCTACGAGCAGCTCCTCGATCTTGCTTAGGGCCTCCGGCGGCCGGGTCCCACCCACGGAGCCCCGTCACTTCATGAGGCCGGTTGCCCGGGCCGGGCGCGGCGGGCCGCTGCCCGCCACGCCCGGCACCTGAGCCGAGCATGCCCCAAGACCCGCAGTGACCGGGGGCATGTGGGACCGGAGGTTCGCCCCGGACTGGCTGAAACCTAGCAGTCCTGAACGGGCGGACTCGCTGGTTGATCCACCGGAAGACGGGCCGCGTCGCGCGCCCGATCTGGATTGGTCTCCATGCCGTGGGCCCTCCGCATTCCTCAAGCCTCCAGGTCGATGAAGGCGATGCCCGCCAGGTCCTCGTCTCGGTCGATTCGATGAAGTGCTGTCGTTTCCCGTGGCCGGATTTCATAGGCCCAACCAGTCGTCCTCACGCCGGGTGCGTTGGTTGACTCGGCTTCGCCCGGGGCCGGGTACCGGATCCCGCGGTCCCGGGCCGACACCCGCATCCGCACCCTGCCCTGCCATTCGGCACCCGGCACCCGGGCACACCCCGACCGGTACGGAGGAGTCGAAGGCACGCGTCGGATCGAGGGAGTGCTTCGCCACGGCACGGGAACGGACTCGTCCCGCCGGCTCGTGGTCATCACGAGGAGGAGACTTCGGCGCGAACCTCCACCCGGAACGCGTGGCATCCGTTGGCGGGCGCCGAGTCTCGTGTCGCTCGGTACCGGGGCCCCTGTGCGCCGCACACCGCGAGCGGAACACAGGGGCCTCCTGCGTGTGGTCCCGGGGCGGAGGAGCCGCTCGCCCGCCCGGGACCGATGTCTGCCAGTCAAGCAAGCAGAGCCCCGTCGGGTCGACTGGATCAAGCCACGGAAACGGACCATCGTGACGGGCATCGAACGGGTCGATCATCCAAGAGGCAAATCTGCCACAATGGCTTGCATATGCGAGGAAGGATTCGATCCTGGCTTGCTGATGCCGGTCGATGGTGTGAAGGCTGAGGTGCGTGGTGCAGGGCGAACTCCTCCCGCCGGGACAGCGCCTGGTCAAGGGCTGGCCGGTCTCCCACTACGGACCCGTCCCGAGGTTCCGCGCCGACCGCTGGAACCTTCAGGCCTTCGGGGCGACCGCCACAGGTCAGAAGTACTCATGGACCTTCGACGAGGTCACGGCCCTCTCCAGGACGACCCTCACCACCGACCTCCACTGCGCCTCCGGAACGACCACCACCGGACACGAGTTCTACGGGGTCCCGGCGGCCGTCCTGCTGGAGCTGGCACCTCCGGCGCCCGAGGTCACCCACGTCATGGCCTGGGCGGAATACGGCTACAGCGCCAACCTCCGCCTGGCCGATTTCGCCTCCGACCGGACCCTGCTGGCCACCCACCACGACGGTGAACCGCTCACCGTCGAGCACGGTTTCCCGCTGCGCCTGGTCGTTCCTCACCTGTACGGCTACAAGGGCCCGAAGTGGTTGCGCGCCATCGAGTACATGACCCAGGACCGACGCGGGTTCTGGGAGGAGCGCGGCTATCACAACATCGCCGACCCGTGGACGGGACAGCGCCACTCCTACCAGGAGGACGACGGCGGGTAGGGGCGAGTTCATACGCATCGCCGGTTCGAGTCCTCGTTTCGGTCCGGAAACTGGTTGAGCAACCACTGTGCTTTCCCGGAGCAGAGGTGTTGACTTCCGCGGAGCGGCGGGAACGAGGAGCGGGAACATGGCGGCACCGGATCGGATGGACGAGCGTCTGCGGACCCTGCGGCTGGTGGAGGGGCAGCGGATGGGGCAAGCCGTCCTCGCCGCGGCGGTGCGGGGCCGGCTGATCGTGCCGGGACGCACGGAGTGCGAGGTGGACGACCGGCTCCGGGACCTGGCACGCGAGGTCCTCGGTACGACCGCCGGTCGGCCCGGGCGTCTGGTTCGCTCCGGGCCGCACACGGTGCTGCCGTACGGGCAGACGCCGCCGGACCGCGTGATCCGGGGGGACGACGTGGTCGTGGTGGATCTCGGCCCGCTCCTCGCCGGGCACGAGACGGACTTCGCCCGTACCGTCGTCCTCGGCGACGACCCGGACAGGCGCCGGATCGTCGAGGACCTGGCCAAGGTGGGCGCGGCGGCCGGCGAGCTGTTCCGGAGTGAGGAACGCATCACCGGAAGGCAGCTGCACGGCGAGATACGGGCTTGGGCGGCCAAGGGGGGCTGGTCGCTGGGGTCGTGGCAGGCCGGCCGCCTGTGCGGCCAGCCCCCGGCGGCGGGTGGCTCCGATCCACGGCCGGATTCCTTCATCGGCCCGGACAACGACCGACCACTGCGCCGCACCACCGACGGAGGATGGCGAGCCCGCTGGATCCTGGAGATACGCCTGGTCGACGACTACGGCGGCTTCGGCGGCGTGTTCAAGCAACTCCTCGACCCGACTTGACCCAGCACCCGAGGGGCTACCCGACGACCGGGGCCGCCCGGGTCAGCAGGGAGATCTCGGCCGCCACCGCCCGAGGATCGGCCGCCACGGTGACGTGGGCGACGTCGTCCAGAGCGGGGTGAGAGCCGACGCGTACCCCCCGCTCCGCGTTCCGCAAGAGATCGAAGTCGTTGATGTCGTTGCCGAACGCCACGTACCGGTCGATCCCCATCGAGGTCAGGGCCTCCCACTTCGTCGTCGAACCGGGCGCGAAGTCGATGATCGCCTCGTCGAGGTGATGGTTGACCGTCAGCCCGAGCTTTCGGCCGGTCTCGGCGAGTTCCGCCATGTCCGACGCGCCGACGACCAGGAACTTCACCACCTCGGGAAGCTCGTCGAGGTCGACGCGGCAGGCGAGGTCGCCCCGGTCGACACGGCCCCGGATCGGGTGGTCCAGGGGGCCGGTGTAGGCGTAGTCCCAAGGCCCGTCCGCCAGGTAGGTCGCCTGGTACAGGCCGATCGCCTCCATGAGGGCGTCAAGTACGGAGGGCTCGAAGGCGGCACGCGCCCGAACACGGCCGTCGACCGAGACGAGACTCCCGTTGCCCCCGATCAGGGTGGCTGAGGGGAAAGATCCGTCAAGTACGGGCAGGAGGTCCCGAATGGGCCGGGCGGACGCGAAGACGACCTGGTAGCCGACGCGTTCGCACTCACCGATCGCCGCCAGGACGCGGTCGTCGATCGTGGCTCCGTCGAAGCAGAGGGTGCCGTCGATGTCGAACACGACGGTACGGGCGCAATGATTGATCACCGTCGGATCGTATCCGCGCCGGGGGAGCTCCGACGGCCCCGGTAGCCCGCGCAGCCGTCCGGCCAACTGATCCTCGCGACGTTGTCCTCATCGAGGCCGAGGGAATCGCCCCGGTGGTTCCTCTCGACGGGAGATGCTGTAGGGATGGACGAGCGAATAGGACTGCGCCTGGCCGGCGCGAGAGTGGATCTCCGTAGGCATCGCTGGCTCGCAGAAGGCCTGTCGGTATCACCGGTTCTGTGGCGACACCAGGTCGGTTCGGACCTGTCGGTGGAGCGGGGTTCGGACGAGGCCATCGAGGGCGTCGGTGTGCGGGTCGCGGGAACGCACTGGGGTGTGGACCTGTCTGTCGAGCTGCGATCCGGTGGGACGGCGGTTCTGGCGTACCGTGCGCCCCTCGGATCGGTGGAGGAGCGAGTGCGTGTCCGCTCCCTCGACGCATGGGACTCACTGCTGGACGCTGCCGTTCAACGCGCGTCACGCCTGAAGGTGCGGCGTGCCCAGTTGCTTGCCACCAGCTGCACGACGGGCTGGCTCGACTGGGTCCACGGCAAGTTGTGGCTTCTGCCGGACTCCCTGGTCCGCGTACGCGGCGGATTCGTCCACACCGTCGTGAACGCCATCGCCTCCGGTCTTCCGGAACGCACCGCGACCAGTGTGATCGGCTACGACCCGGTGGTGATTCTCGGGGGGCACCGCACCAACAAGGTCATCCCCTTCGACGGCATCGCGCACGCCCGTCTGCACCTCGGTCTCACGACGTCCGGCCTTGACGTGACGATGACGGACGGCATCCGTCACAGACTGCTGTGGCTGTCGTCCGAACAGGCTCGCGGAGTCCTGGCTGACCGGCTCCTTCCCGTCCTCGGGTCCCGCTTGAGGCGGTGAGCAGGCCGTTCGGACGGTCAGCCGGTCGCTTTGTCGGGCGCGCCGGTCGGCAGGGGGGCTGGGCCAGGCAGCCCCGAGGCGCCGTTCAGTACGGCCGCGGCCCTGTGGTGGGCGGGTGGGGGCGTACCTGGGCGATGACGAGGGCGACGTCGTCGTCGGCGTCACGATGACGCATGGCTGCGAGGAGCCTGTCGCAGGTGGCCTCCGGGGGGAGGCCGGGGTCGGCGAGGAGGCCGAGGAGCAGGTCGAGGCGATCGTCCAGGATGTCGGCGCGGGTTTCGACGAGGCCGTCGGTGTACAGGACCAGCCGGTCGCCGGGGCGCAGGTCGAGGACGGTCGACTCGAAGTCGGCGCCGGCGAGGCCTCCCGTGCCGAGCGGTACTCCGACCGGCAGGTCGACCAGTGCGGGAGCCCGCCCCGACTGGATGACGGCGGGCGGCGGATGGCCCGCGAGGGCCACACGGCAGCGGGAGCGGTGCGGATCCCAGGTGGCGTAGACGCAGGTCGCCATGGTCCCGTCCAGTTCGGCCGTGATGTGGTCGAGGTGACGCAGGACCCGGGCCGGGTCGAGGCCGAGGTCGGCCAGCGTGCGGGTGGCGGTCCGTAGTTGCCCCATGGTGGCGGCCGCGTGGACGCCGTGGCCCATGACGTCGCCGACCACGAGAGCGGTCCCGTTCCCCGGCTGCGGGATCGCGTCGAACCAGTCGCCGCCGATCCCGCTGGCAGCGGCCGCGGGCTGGTAGCGGTAGGCGATCTGGAGGCCGGGGGCCTGCGGCGGGGGGTGCGGAAGGAGGTGGTGCTGGAGGGTCAGCGCGGTGTCGGCGGCGTGCTGGTACCACCGGGCGTTGTCGATGGCGAGCGCGGCGCGCGTGGCGAGCTCGCCGGCCAGGGTGACGTCGTCGTCGCCGAAGGGGAGCGGGTTGCGGGTGCGCAGGAGGCCGAGGGCGCCGAGGACCTGACCCCGGGCGATCAGCGGCACGGCCAGGTAGGAGTGCGTGCCCTCACGGGCGAGGAGGTCCGCCGCGGTTCCGTCGCGCGCGATCCGCGCCAGGTCGGTCCCGGTGATGTGCGAGACGAGAACAGGACGTCCGGTGGTCACGCAGCGGGTGACCAGGCGCTCGGCCGGGTACGTGGTGCGCTCGCCCACCGTGTCGGCGGCGCGGACGGCGGCCGTCGTGTAGGACGCGGACACGGCCAGGGCGACGAATCGGGCCTGCCCGGCCCGCAGGCCGGGCGCGGCGGCCACGTCGCCCTCCAGTACGGAGTCGAGGACGTCGACGGAGGCGATGTCGGCGAGGTCCGCCACGACGAGGTCGGCGAGCTCGCGGCCCGTGCGCTCCAGGTTCAGCGTGGTGCCCACGGTCACCGACGCGCGGGCGATCAGGTCCAGGTGCCTGCGGGCTTCGGCGGCTTCCCGGGCCGCGCGGTAGCTGTCGGTGACGTCCACCACCATCAGGGCGACGCCGATCACCCGTCCGCGCGGGTCCTCAAGGCGGTAGTAGGAGCCTGACCAGGCGTGTTCCCGGTGGGGGTCGGCGGGGGTGCGACCGATTCCGTACTGGTCCAGCAGCGGTACGCCGGTGTCCAGGACCTGGCGCATGGCGGCTTCGATCGCGGCGGTGTCCAGGAACGGCAGGGCCTCGCCGGGGGTGCGGCCCAGGTGCTTCCCGGCGGGCAGACCGTTGATCCGCTCCAGCGTCGGGTTGACCAGGACGTAGCGCAGTTCGGTGTCCAGTACCGCCAGGCCGATCGGGGACTGCGCCACCAGCGGTACCGACAGGGCCAGGTCGCGCTCCACGCCGCGTACGACGGCTTCGTCGCAGGCGATACCCAGGGCGTACACCGCGCCGTGTTCGTCCTGCAGGCGCATGTTGCGGAACTCGACGAGTCGCGTGGAGCCGTCCTTGTGCCGTACGGGGAAGACGCCGGCCCAGGCGCCGCCACCGGCCATGACCTTGGCGAACAGTTCCAGGACCAGGTCGACGTACTCGTCGGCGACCAGCAGTTCCGCCGCGTGGCGGCCCAGTGCCTCCTGCGCCGACCAGCCGAACAGGTCCTGTGCCTGGGGGCTCCACAAGGCGATCCGCCCGTGGGCGTCCAGGACCACCGCGGCCACGCTCAGCACGTCCAGCAGACCGCCGGGCTCGGAGGGCACCGCTCTCGTGGGACCGGGCCCGGCTCGGGCCGTCTCGGGCGCGACCATGACCGGACCTCCCTTCGCCCGCTGTGGCGGGCCGCGGACCCGATGATCCGATTCCCGCTCGTCGGTCGGCCCTTCCCATCCTCCTCCCGACCGTCCTGGGCGGCAGCCCCCGTCGGCGGCTGACCGGCGGGTGGGCGCCGTCGTCCCGGCGGGTACTCGGATCCGTCGGGATCCGGGCGGGAGCACGTATCACCCAGGATTGCATCTGTGGCCGATTCGGTCGATGCCACAAGTATCTGCAAGCTGATGTACGCATGCCCCCTCGTGGATGCAAGATACGGATGTGGGATTGCCGGAATCCGGAGGGGCTGGGTATGGCCGCGGGCTCGGAACAGGTGGGCGGGACGCGGCAGCGGCTGCGTGGCCTTGGCCGCCGGCCAGGTGGAGTTCCGGCAGGCGGCCCAGAGCCGCATCCACACCCGACCGCGCTACGAACGGACCACCACCGGTGGGGAACGATTCCAGCTCTGGTCGCGAACGTGGCACCCCCCGCACTCGTATGCCGGCACCTCCGGCGAACGCCTGGTGCATCCCCTGTCCCTGCTCACGAGGCAAGGTAAGGCCCCCTTCATGAACGCACGCACCCAGGACGGCAGCGCCGCGGACGTCGACCACGACGCCGTCGGCTCCGGATACCCCACCCACCGACGGCCCGACGCCCGCATCGCGCGGTTCATCGCCGAAGCCCTCGACGGCGCGCGGAACGTGCTCAACGTCGGCGCCGGCGCCGGATCCTACGAGAACGCCGCCCTTGCCGTGACGCCCGTCGAACCCTCCGAGTCCATGCGCGCCCGGCGCCCCGCCCGCCTGGCCCGCGCGGTGGACGCCGTCGCCGAGGACCTGCCGTTCGCCGACGGCGAGTTCGACGGGGCGATGACACTGTTCAGCGTGCACCAGTGGACCGATGCCACGGCCGGACTGCGGGAGATGCGGCGCGTCACGCGGGGGCCGGTCGTCGTGCTGACCTGCGACCCGAAGCTCGTGCGCGACTTCTGGCTGAACGCATACGCCCCCGAGGTCCTGGACACCGAAGCCCGCCGCCACCCGCCGATCGAGGCGATCGCGGGCGCCCTCGGCGGCACCGCGACCATCCAGACCGTCCCCATCCCACTCGACTGCACGGACGGCTTCGACGAGGCCTACTACGGCCGCCCGGAGATGCTCCTCGACCCCGCCGCCCGGCAAGCCTGCTCGGCGTGGAGCTTCATCGACGACGGAGCGCGCGAACGCTTCGACGCGAGGCTCCGTCGCGATCTGGAGTCGGGGGCCTGGGACGAACGCTTCGGACACCTGCGCACGCAGGCGACGTACGAAGGATCGCTCGTCATCGTGCGCGCGACTCCGTAACAGGGGCGAGCACCACGGGAGTACCCGACCGCGTGGACGAGAAGCCGCGCTGCCGGGGGCTCATCAAGGCACAGCCCAAAGTCAAACGCCTCTTCGCGTGACTACCACAACGTCGCCGACCCGCGGACGGGGTGGCGTCGCCCGTACCGGGAGGGCGAGGGCACGTAGGCGCGATCGCCGTTCGGATGTGCGTTCCGACCACTTCCTTGCCGCACCTCTGGAGTTTCCCCAGAACCTTCGGGTAGAGCTCGGCAGATGCAATTTGTTCGATATCTTTCTCCGTGCATTTGCCAGCTGGATTAGGCGATCAAGCACGCAGTCGCGGTCAGTGTCGATCGGTCGCTGCGGCCATCGAGCCACCCAGCCCGAGAAGTGGAGTCCCCTCGTGAACCCTCGCCTCGCGTTGCCCGCCGTTGCCGCGGTCGCGGTCCTCGTGCTCGCCGGATGCGGCGGCAACACCCCGGAGAAGCCCGCCGGTTCGTCGGCGCCCTCGCCCGCCGCCGCAGGTGCCGGCTCCGCTGCGGCCTCGTCTCCCGCGCCCGCGCTGAAGCCGGGAGAGGTCCGGGTCACCGGGCAGGTGGACAAGCCGTACACCGTGACGCTGACGTCGCTGCGCGGCTTGCCGCAGCAGTCGGTGGAGGTGGAGTACAGCAGCGCCAAGGGGCAGCAGAAGCACACCTACCAGGGCGTCCTGCTGCACGACGTGCTCAAGGACGCGCAGCCGCGCTTCGACGCCTCGAAGAAGAACGGGCAGCTGCGCGGCGTGGTCGCGGCGACCGGTGGCGGCGACTACCGCGCGGTGTTCGCCTGGGCGGAGCTGGACCCGGGCTTCGCCAAGTCGCAGATCCTGCTGGCCGTCTCCGAGGACGGCAAGCCCTTCGACGACGCCGCCGGTCCGAAGCTGGTGGTCCCGCAGGACACGAAGGGCGGCCGCTACGTCTCCGAGCTGAACCAGCTGTGGGTGGGCACCGTGGACGCCACCGTCGACGGAGCCTCCGGTGCCGGCCACTGACGATCAGCCGCCGGCGGGTGGTGCCACGGATCCGCCGCTGCCCGTCGGCACGGATGCCGCCCCCGGTCCCGACGCCTCACCGGTGCGCGCCGCTCCGGCCGGGGGCACGCACCGGTTCTCCCGCAGGTCCGTGCTCGCCGCGGGCGGCCTCGCGGCCCTGGCCGGGGGAGGGGTCGCCACCGCGGTGGCACCGAGCGGCAGGGATGACGCGGGCGACGCCCCCGCCGTCATCCCGTTCCACGGGCCCCACCAGGCGGGGATCCTGACCCCCCGACAGCAGCAGGTCCGGCTGGCCGCCTTCGACTTCGGAGCCCGTACGGACCGGGGCCGGGCCGCGGCGCTGCTGCTGCGCTGGACCAGCGCGGCCGAGCGCCTCGTACGGGGGGAGGCCGTGCCCCCGGAGCTCGAACCCCCGGGCTCGCGGGCCGCCGACACCGGGGTACTGGACGGCAGCGGCCCGGCACGGCTCACCGTCACCTTCGGACTCGGCCCGCACTTCTTCGACCGCACCGGCCTCACCACCGCCCGCCCCGAGGCCCTGGCCCCGCTGCCCTCCTTCCCCGAGGACCAGCTGGATTCCGCCCGCGGTGACGGCGACCTGCTCGTACAGATCGGATCCGACGACGCCCTCGTCACCGCGCACGTCCTGCGGACCTTCCAGCGCCTGGCCCACGGCGAGGCCAAGCTCCGCTGGACCATGGCGGGGTTCACCGCGGCCGACGGCCGCCGCAACCTGATGGGCCAGGTCGACGGCACCAACAACCCGGACCCCGCCAAGGCTCTGGTGACCGGGCCGGACGCCCCGGCCTGGCTCGCGGGTGGCTCATACGTCGTGATCCGCCGCATCCGCATGCTCCTGGACCACTGGGACACCCTGCCTCCGACCCACCGCGAACAGGCCCTCGGTCGCCGTACGGCCGACGGTGCCCCACTGACCGGCGGCACCGAACACACCCCCGTCGACCTCACCGCCACCCGCCCCGACGGGGTCCCGGTCATCGCCACCAACGCCCACGTCCGGCTCGCCGCACCCGCCTCCAACAACGGCGCCACCATGCTCCGGCGCGGCTGGTCCTACCACGACGGCCTGCGCCCGGACGGCACCCCGGACGCCGGGCTCCTCTTCCTGGCCTGGCAGCCCGACCCGCGCACCGGATTCATCCCCGTCCAGCGGCGGCTCTCCCGCGGCGACGCGCTCTCCCGCTACCTGGTCCACGAAAGTTCCGCGCTGTTCGCCGTCCCCGCAGGCATCCGCCCGGGCGGCTACGTGGCCCAGACACTCCTGGAAGGCTGATCCCGAAGCCATGCCCGCCGGGGGTGCGGAGGGTGATCGCGAAGGCCGCCTGAGGGTGAATCCCGCGACCGCCACGGAGCCGCCCGGCCTCAGCCCCTCCATCGTCGTGGTCCCCGCCACGCATCGCGGCCCAACACCCGCGCCATCCGGGGTAGGAAGCGTGCCTGGACATGCCTCGCCTGGTGAGCTGACGCCGCAGGAACTCGGTCATTCCACAGTCGTAGATCCTCCAATCGGGCCGGCCGTGCCGTCCCCAGACGAGCACCGGCCACTTGTCGGGGTCGTCGTCGACGGTGCGCCGGAGTGAGGACTGCGAGCGTGTCGTCGATGCCTCCGGCTCCGTACGATGGCACGTCGACCCCGGTGGGAAGCGACCGGCCGCGTGTCCTGCCCGCACAGGGCAGGACGCCGGAGCCACGTCGTGCGGAGCAGCCAAGGGGCACCGCCGCAGAGGCACACCCGCCCCGGCAGGTCCGGAGGTTGCGCCGGAACCGGACTCGGTGAGCGGAACCATCGGCCGGAGGGTGCCCCGAGCGGCATGCCGCCGTGAGGGCCGGTGAAACGTTTCGGGGGCCTGCGGCCAAGTACGGGTGTGGGGACCGACGGGCCCCGCGAACAGGGAGGAACACAGGGTGCAGAGCCCAGTACACCGCAGCGGACCGCCGGACCTCGCCACCCACGAGGGATTCGGCGCGTTCTACGAGGAACACATCGACGGGGTCCTCGGGTTCGTCACGCGCCGGGTCAGCGATCCCCACCTGGCAGCCGACCTGGCGGCGGACATCTTCCTCGTCGCGATGCGATCGGCCGACGGCTACCGGCCCTCCCGAGGGGCGCCGGTCGCGTGGCTGTTCGGCATAGCCCGCAACGTCGTGGCGCAGCACGCCCGGGGGCGGGCCCGCGAGAACGACGCGATGGCGCGCCTCAGCGGCCGCCGCCTGCTGGACGACGAGGACATCGCCGCCCTGGAAGCACGCATCGACGCGGAACAGGCCTTCCGTGAACTGGTCGGACGGCACGAGGCGCTCTCCGAACCGCTGCGTGCCGCCCTCGATCTGGTGGTCGTCGACCAGCTCACCCCCGCCGAGGCGGCCCAGGCCCTCGGCGTCACCCAGGCGACGATCCGGGTCCGCCTGCACCGCGCCCGGCGCGCCTTGAGGACACCGACTCCCACCGCCGCCCCCGTCCCCGTTCTCGAACAGCAGCAGGAGGCAACCCGATGAGCAGCATGAGGCCCCACGGCTTCGAGGAGCGCCTCAAGTCGGCCCTGTTGGCCCGCCTCCCGCAGGCCCCGGCGCCGCGGCCCTCGTTCGCCCGGCGTTTTGGGATCCCGTGCGCCGTGGGACTGGCGACCGCCGCCGTGATCGGTGTGGTGTTCGTGCCCGGCGGCGGGCGTGAGACCCTCCCCGCGAGCCGGCCCGGGGGCGAGCAGAGCCCCCCGGTGCCGGTCGGGCAGGCGGACCCGGTCAAGGCCCCCGACGGCTCGATCCGCTTTCGGTTGCCGAAGCCCTACGGCGTCCTACACCTGGCCGACCGGCTCACACAGCTGGGGGTCACGACCGTGGTCGTCCCGGTGGTCCCCCCGTCCGACTGCCCGGGTGCGGAGGGCGGCCGTTATGGTCCGCAGAAGAACCCCGGGCTTCCGTTGGCGCGGCGCGACGCCGACGGCTTCGTCTTCACGGTGGACCAGGAGACGGTCCCCCCGGGGCACACCCTGATGTTCACCTGGGCCGATGGCTATCCGCCGACTGGGGAGTGGGTCGCCGTGCAGGTGATCGAGACGGCCAGGATCCCCAACGGCTGCGTGGTCGACGACACCTACCTCACGCCCCCGCCGTGATCGACCCACCCCATCGTCCGTGCGGTGGAACCCGGCAAGGCGACTACCCACCGACGAAACGCGCCCTCGATGCAAGATGTCGTGGTAGGTGGGTGGGCTGCGTGGTGCTGCCCACTGTCGGGCCGGTTCCGGGGCGTTATGCGAGGGAGCAGCGCGCCATCAGTGATCCGGGTGGAGCAGGAAGTTTTGGATCTCAGCCAGGTCCGGTGCGTAGCCGTTGGTGGTGTTTACGAGGAGGTTTGGGGCGCTCAGGCTGATGGGGACGAAGCGGTCTGGGTCGTAGACGCCGGCATCGATGTTGGCGAGCAGGGTTTCGTCGGCGTGGGCGGCTCGGTGGCTGTCGTGGCGCGCGCGGTCTGTGATGCGTTGGGTGATGGTTGTTGTGGGGGCGGTGCATCGGATGATCCGTAGGTCGGCGATCTTCGTGAGTGGTTCCAGGCCGGGGCGCCAGAGGCGGTCCTGGAAGGCTGCTTCGGCCACGACGGTTGAGCCCGCACGGAGCAGGACGGTGATGGTCGCGAAGAACGTCTCCAGGGTGGTGATGTTCAGGGGGTCATCGCCGTTGGGGTTGTGACCGGGATGGTTCATGACCAGGCCTTGCTTGATCTCGTCGCGCAGAACTGCGGGGCAGCCCAGATGCTGGGCGAGTGCGCGGGCGAGAGTGGTCTTGCCGGTGGCGGGTGGGCCGCTGACCACGGCCAGGATCGGGTTTCGGACAAGCACGAGTGGACTCCGAAGAGGGTTGTTGAGGCGCCTGGCGCAGAGCTTGGATTCCAAGGGTGCCGTTTGCGCCGCCTGACGGCGGTGAAGCCAGGTTGGCAGGTCGGTTCGCGTGTTCGTGCGGGCGCCAGCGGGCCATTGATGGATGGGTCTGGTGTTCGACGAGGCGGTCGAGAGTGAGCCCGGCGGCGGTCAATTCGTCGAGCCGGGCGTGGAGGAGCTGACGCAAGGAGCGGGGGCCTCGCCCGCCTTGAAGCGGTTGCCGCCCGGACACTTGCGAGGTCGTCAGTGTTGTACGGCGCCTTCCCGCATAAAATTCGGGATGCTCGAGGCAGGCCGTGGCACCGCTTCTTCGCCCTGCTCCGCTGCAGGGCTCTCTGGAGGACTCTCTTGAATCGGTTCGCCCGGCTGGCCACCCGTGTTCTGGGGACCCCGCTCGGGCTCGTGTGGCTGGAGCCCGCGGGCGAGGGCGCGGGGGCGTTTCCTGAGTGCTGGCCGCCTGAAGCAGCACCGGCCGCGGAGGTGCTGGAGTGCTGCCGCGGAGTTGCCGAGAACGGACGCCCGCAGTTCCTCGCAGGCACGGAGGACGGTGCGGCGGGTTTCGCGTTCGCCGGCGTGCCTCTCATCGGGAGTGCGGGGGAGCCCCTGGGGGTCCTTGCCGTCATGGACCCCTCGCCGCGGGGGTGGAGTGAGGAGGACGTGCGGGATCTGTCGGACCTGGCCGCGGCCTGCAGCGCGCAGATGCGGATGCGGTCGCGCTCCCACGTCGGTCGTCTGGCGCGTGAAGCCGCCGAGGAGGCGGCGTCCGCGGCCGAGGGGGAAGCGCATCGTGCGCAGAAGCTGCTGAGCCGTTCCGAGTTGCTCCTGCGGGCGGCCGAGGATCTCGCCGACACCAGCGGTCTGGACGATGTGCGACAGCGCGTCGGTGACCTGGTCAGTGGGGACCTCAAGCCCGCCTGCATCGACCTGGTCCTTCTGCGGCGGGACAGCCTGCACCACGTCCGCGGTCCCCTGCACGATGAATGGCCCGATGTTCCCGAGTCGTTCGATCGTGGCTCTCGGTGGCCGGCCGCGAAGGCGGTGCGGGAGAATCGCATGGTTGTCGTCGACGCGCCGCCGGTGGTGGATGCCTCGCGCGAGCGCGAGCTGTTGGCCACCCCTGCCTTCGCCGCCCTGGATCTCGCGACCGCCGTCTGCCTGCCTCTGCGCGGAACCCACGACGTCCTGGGTGCCCTGGTCTTGGGCTGGGACGCCCCTTACGACGTCGGTGTGGAGGAGCGGGCGGTGCTGACCACGCTCGCCGGCTACACCGCGCAGGCGGTCGAGCGCGCCCTGCACCTCGACGAGCGGGTCACCGCGGCCCGCCAGCTCCAACGGGCCATGCTCACGGATCTTCCGGAGGCTCCCGGCCTGGAGATGGCCGCGTTGTATCGGCCCGCCGCTCGGGACGACATGGTGGGCGGTGACTGGTACGACGCCTACCCGCTGCCGGGGGCCGTGAACGGCGAGGCGAGCGAAGGACTGGCCCTGACCGTCGGCGACATCACCGGGCACGACATGCGGGCCGCCGCCCTCATGGGGCAGGTCCGGAGCATGCTCCGCCAGGCGGACCACGACCACCCTGGCACGGGGCCCGAAGATGCCCTCACCGCGCTCGAGGGGGCATGCCGTCGGCTGGACCTTCCGGCCAGCGGGACCGTGGTCCACGCCCATGTACTTCCCACAGGCGGCGGTCACTGGCTTCTGAAGTGGAGCAACGCCGGTCACCCGGCACCGCTGCTCGTCACCGCGGATGGCTTCGTGGAGAGCCTCACGCAGCACGATGTTCTCCTGCACCCCGGTCTCCCACCGGTGCGCCGCACCTGCGCCGACCGTTCCCTGGCACCCGGCAGCCTGCTGCTGCTGTACACCGACGGGTTGGTCGAGGAACGCGGCGAGGACATCGAGGACAACATCGACCGACTCACCCGCCTGCTCGCCACAACACCGCCGGGCGTCCGGCTACACGTGTTGCTGCGATCCCTGCTCGATGAGGTCGGTCCGCGTGAGGCCCAGGACGACATCGTGCTCTTCGCGATCCGCGTCATCACGCCGTAGACCCCGCCGACGCGACAGCCCGGGCCATGGCCGGGCTACGTACTCGGTCGTCGGCTTCGGGCCCGGCAACGGCAGACCCTTTACCCGAGACAGTGTGTGAGCCGTCGAGCGAGTCGCGCCCCGTCTCTCGGGTCAGGGGTGCAGGAGTTTCCGGACTGCACGTTCGACACCTCCGTGCGTGGCCGGTCGGCCGAAGACGCTGTCCGCGCCCAAGGAGTCGAGCGAGCTCGCGATGGTTTCGCCCTGCTCGTAGAGCTGGACGATCCGGGGGTCGATGTAGGACGCCCGGCACACAGCGGGTGTGTTCCCCAGATATTCGCTCACCTCGCGCACGGCGTGTGCGACGACCTTCCCGCGGTGGGCGCGGGACGTGTCGCCGGTCCGCGCGGAGACGGCCAGGGCGACCGCGGCCAGGACGGTCGCGTACCAGGTTCTGAAGTCCTTGGCCGTCACGTCCTGTCCCGACCGCTCGCGCAGGTAGGCGTTGAGGTCTTCGGCGTGGACCTCGTGCCAGGCTCGGTGTTCCCAGTACGCGAACAGTCTTGGCCCGTCGTCGCTGCGTCGCAGGAGGGCCCGGACGACGGTGAAGGCTTGCTCGTCGACGAGCGAGCGCGTTACCTCCTTGCCTGATTTGGCGGGAAAGCGGAGGCGGATTTCGCCGCGGTGGCAGGTGGCGTGGTCGCGCAGCAGTGTCGTGAGTCCGAAGCTCCCGTTGTCGCGGGCGTAGCGTTCACCGCCTACGCGCAGGAAACCGAGATCGAGGAGGCGGGTCAGACAGGCCAGGACACGGGTGCGGGTCAGGCCGCGTCCGGTGAGGTCCTGGGTTACACGTTCTCGCAGGCGGGGCAGCGAACGTGCAACGCGCTGGACATGCTCGTGTTTGGCGGCGTCCTGCTTGGCGCGGAAGTGAGGATGGTAGAGGTACTGGCGCCTCCCGGCGTCGTCCGTTCCGACCGCTTGGATGTGGCCGTTCGGCCACGGACAGATCCAGACGTCCTGCCAGGCCGGGGGGATCACGAGGGCGCGGACCCGTTCACGATCCCCTGCCGACAAGCCACTACCACCAGTGTCCACGTAACGGAACCCGCGGCCGTGGCGCATCCGGCGCCACCCCGGCCGGTCGGGATCGCTCGTCCGCAGCCGCACCGCCACTGTCAGTCCTCGTCAGGGTGAGCCCGGTCGCGGAGGGTCCACGCCTTGCCCGTGCAGCCGTAGGGCAGGGGCGGGAACCGGTGCCCGCGCACATCGGTGCTCCTGCTCCACTGGTGCTCCTTGCCGCAGTCGCACGCGTAGATGCCGCTGCGCGGAACGACCTCACCAGGTTTCCACTGCTCGGTCCGTCTCATGCCGGGCGTCTACCCTCGTACCCGCCCGCACACCTGGAAGGGCGACGCGTGGACTACGCGCCGGACGGAAGGCCCACCCGTTTCGGTTTGGCGGTGCCAGCGGGGGCAGGTGCCCCGCAGGAGTGACGGCGCGAGAGAGCGGAGGCGTCATGAGGGCACTGGCATGGCACGGCAAGCGCGACGTACGCGTGGACACCGTCCCCGATCCGACCATCCAGGCGGCCGACGACATCGTCGTCAAGGTGACGACCACCGGCCTGTGCGGCTCTGACCTGCATCTGTACGAGGTCCTCGGAGCGTTCCTCGACCCCGGCGACATCCTGGGGCACGAGCCCATGGGAGTCGTGGAAGAGATCGGGCCCGAGGTCACCTCCTCGAGGGTGGGGGACCGGGTGGTGGTTCCCTTCAACATCTCCTGCGGGACGTGCTTCATGTGCGTGCGCGGCCTGTACTCCCAGTGCGAGACCACCCAGGTCCACGCGCACGGCACCGGCGCCTCCCTCTTCGGCTACACGAAGCTGTACGGGCAGGTTCCGGGCGGTCAGGCCCAGTACCTGCGGGTCCCGTTCGGCAACACCCTTCCCGTCCTCGTCCCCCAAGGGCCGCCCGACGACCGGTTCGTGTACCTGTCGGACGTGCTGCCCACGGCCTGGCAGGGGGTCGAATACGCGGACGTACCGCCCGGAGGGAGCATCGCGGTGTTGGGCCTCGGGCCCATCGGGGACATGAGCTGCCGCATCGCCGCCTACCGGGGCGCCGAGACGGTCATCGGCATCGACCTCGTGCCGGAACGTCTTGATCGGGCTCGCCGGCGTGGGGTGCACACCCTGGACCTCGGCGAGCTCGGCGACGGCCTCACGGCGGCGGTACGCGACCTCACCGACGGGCGGGGCCCCGACGCCGTCATCGACGCGGTCGGGATGGAGGCCCACGGGAGCCGTGTCGCCGCCGCCGCGCAGGGCATCACCGACCTGCTGCCGGACGCCCTCGCCGCCGTCCTGATGAAGCGCGTCGGCGTCGACCGTCTCTCCGCGCTGCACGCGGCGATCGATCTCGTCCGCCGTGGCGGTACCGTCTCCGTTTCCGGAGTGTACGGCGGAGCTGTCGATCCGCTGCCCCTGCTGACCATGTTCGACAAGCAGCTCACGCTCCGGATGGGCCAGGCCAACGTACGGCGCTGGACCGACGACATCCTTCCCCTCCTCACGGACGAGGACCCTCTCGGAGTGGATGACTTCGCCACCCATCGGCTGCCTCTCGAAGAGGCTCCGTCGGCTTACGAGATGTTCCAGAAGAAGCGGGACTGCACCGTCAAAGTCCTCTTCACCCCCTGACACCCCGCCCCGAAGCACCACGACCACGGAGAGGCCCCACCGGGCCGCCGAGCCCAGGCTGCACGGCTCCACGAAAGCGACCACTCGCTGAAGGCCGGGGAGCGAGGACCCGTCCCCATCCAGGATCACCACCTGCGTTTCAAGGCGCCGAGAGCGGTAAGGCGCACCGCATGGTGCGGATCGGGCACACGATGATGACCGAGCAGGCCGGGCCGCGCGAGCTGGTCGCCCACGTGCTGGGGGCGGAGCGGGCCGGATTCGACGAGATCGCCCTGATCCAGATCGGCGGTGACCAGCAGGAACCCTTCCTCGCCTGGTCCGAGACCGAACTGCTGCCCGCGCTCGCGGAGCTGTGACAACGGCCCCGCGACACCCCCCACCCGTGGAGGACGTCATGCCCCGAGGATCCAGCCCCAAGCGAGAACGCCAGTACGAGCACATCAAGGAGAGCGCGGAGCAGCGCGGAGAAAGCACGAAGCGGGCCGAGGAGATCGCGGCGCGGACCGTGAACAAGGAACGGGCCCGCGCGGGCGAGTCCAAGACGGCGAGCAAGAGCTCGACCCAGGACATGTCCTCCGGCAAGCGCGGCGGACAGCGCTCCCACAGCGGCAGCGAAGGCCCCACCTACGACCAGCTGTACGCCGAGGCCAAGCGCCGCAACCTGCACGGCCGCTCCTCCATGGACAAGGCCGAACTCAAGCGCAAGCTCGGCCACTGAATCCTGGCCCGCGGAAAGGCACGTACATGAACCGGGCAGCGCTCTTCGACGTGGACGGAACCCTCGCCGACACCAACCACCTCCACGTCACGTGCTGGTGGGAGGCCCTACGGCAGGCGGGCCACGCCATCGCCATGCACGACATCCACCGCGCCATCGGCCTGCCCGGCGAGGACCTCCTCACCCACCTGCTGGGCGACGACCACGACGCCGACGAGGACGACGCGCTGACCGCCGCCCATGCCACCCTCTACGGCACCTACTTCGACCGCCTGCCCGCCCTGGACTCCGCCGCCGAACTGCTGCGCGCGCTGGACCGGACGGGCTGGCGCGTGGTGCTGGTCACCTCCGCACAACAAGCCGAACTCGACGCCCTGCGCAAGGCAGTGGACGCCGACGACGCCATCACCGCGACCGCCGGCCCCGACGACGTGAAGGACGGCAAACCCGCACCGGACCCGGTGCACCACGCCCTCGACCTCGCCGAAGCCCCGGCGCACGACGCCGTGTTCGTCGGCGACACCGTCTGGGACATGGAGGCCGGAACCCGCGCCGGCGTGACCTGCGTGGGCCTCCTGTGCGGAGGGATACCCCGTGTCGATCTCCAGGCCGCCGGCGCCCGCAGCGTGTACCGAGACCCGGCGGATCTCCTGGCGCACCTGGACGACAGTCCGTTCGCGCGGGAGGGTCGGGTCCGCCGGCCTCGTGATCGGACTCATCGGTGAAGGAGACGCGGGTGACTCACCTGTCGGGGGGTGTCGGCGTGTGGTCCGGATGGTGGCGGGTGCGCCGGACGGTCTTGAGATGGGCCTCCAAGAGGTGGTCGCGGCCAGAGACCAGTTCGTCGACGAGCTCCCGCTCCAGGGCCGCGAAGGGCCGGTAGTAGGTGTCGTTGTAGGCCTCGATGATCTGGAAGGTCCAGTGCCCGGGGATGACGTTGCGACCGACGATCTCACGCTCCACCCGCACGGCCTGCTGCTCGTGGCCGGCTTCCCGGAGCAGACGCACGGCGTCGTCGAGCTCGAAGTCCGCAGTCCCTGTGAGCTGATGGAAACCATAGAGATGGCCCCGGGCCCGCTCTGTGGTCTCCAAAGCCTTCGAAAGCGCACCCAACGCCCGCACCGTCTTCTCGTCCACGCCATCGGGCACCTGATGCGCCAGGTCCATCTCTTCATTGCCGTCCATGGGAATGTAGTGCCCGACAAGCACCGCTCGAACGGAAAGTTCAGCCGTCCGGCGCAGCCGCGTCCGATACGAGCCCCATGGCCTTGCGGACTTTCCTCAGCCACCGACCTGCCCACCGGCAGCGGCCTGCCCCGCCACGCCGCCCCCGGGGACCCCGCCCTCGCATGCGATGTCCGCAGGGGGCGCGGCGCAGGGCTCAGAGCTCGGGAGGTGAGCATGGTCGGGCCGTCTGCCCGTCACGAGCTGGTACCGGGCCGGATTTCAGGACGGCGGGTAGACGCTGCGCTTGAGGCGCCGAGCAAGGTGTGCGGTGTTGGCGGCGAGGGTCTTGGTGGTGGCGGCGGTCTTCTCGGGGGTCTTGTCGAGGTCTTGGTAGTCGGTGCCCTGCATGGCCTCGCCGACCCAGTAGGTGACGGCGTTCGCGGGCAGGGTGAAGCCGCAGTCGTTGAGTCCCTGGAACAGTTCGGCGCTGACGTGGTGGGCGCCGTCCTCGTTGCCGACCACGCATACGGCGGCGACCTTGCCGTAGGTGAGCATGCGGCCTTCCTCGTCGCTCTCGCCGATCTCCGCGTTGAGACGCTCCAGGACCCGCTGACAGACGCTGGAGGGATGCCCCAGCCAGATCGGGGTGGCGAGGAGGAGGATGTCGGTGCCGAGGATCGTCTCGCGGATGTCGGGCCAGGCATCGTCGTCACCCAGGTCGATGGCCACACCGGTCTTGACGTCGTGGTCGGCGATCCGGATGGTCTTGCCGGTGACACCGTGCTCGGCCAGCGCGTCCAATGCCTGACGTGCCAGGAGCTCGGAGCTGGAGGCGGCAGGCGACGGCGACAGGGTGCAGACGAGGGCGACGGCGCGCAGCGGAGTGTTCTCAGTGGCTTCCATGTTCGGCGGCTACCCGTTGTCGCCGATCCGATTCGCGAGGGCAATCTTCGCCGATCGCCCGAGCGTACGGCTTGGTGTGGCCGAGAGGGCCGGCGCCGGTCCCGCGCTGGGCCTCACACGCGCCCGTGCGTCCACTTGACGGGCCCCTGACCTGTCGCGTTCTGTGAACCCGAACCCCCGGCCCGGCCGCCCGCACCGGCGAGCGGGGCGGTGTTCGCGCCGGCGCCCTCCCGCAGCCCCGCCAGGAACTCCTCGAAGGCCTCCAGAGCGGTGTGCTGAGGGATCCAGCCCAGTTTCGTGCGAGCCCGGCCGGCGTCCAGCATCGGCAGGCGTAGCACCGCGTCCAGCAGTCCGGGGGCGGCCGGGACGAGACGCAGCCGCCAGGCGGCGGACAGCGCGGAGCGGGCCGCCGCGGCCGGTAGCGCCACCGTGCGGGCGTGCAGCAGCCGGCCGACGGCTCCGCTGTCGAGGATGGGATCGGCGACCAGATTGAACGGACCTCGCACGGGGCGCACCACGGCGGCCCGGTAGGCGTCGGCGGCGTCATCGGTGTGGAGAACCTGGAAGCGCAGCCCGCGGATGCCGGGCACCGCCGGCAGCAGCCCGGGCCGTACCAACCACCACGGCAGCAGCGGGCCCGCGAAGATGCGTCGCTGCTCGGAGGCGGCCGCACGCTTGAACAGGAACCCCGGCCGCATGCGCACCACCCTCATCGACGGGTTCGCCCGCTGGAACCCGTCCAGGTACGCCTTCTCGCGGGTGTAGGCGGCCCCGGGCCAGCCGTGGGTGGGCCAGGACTCGTCCACCGGACGGCCGTCTTCGGGACCGGGGGAGTAGGCGCCGACGGACGAGGCGTGCACCAGTACCTGCACGTCGTTGCGTGCGCAGGCTTCGAAGACCCTGATCGAGCCCAGGGCGTTAGTCCGCCAGGTCTCCACCGGATCGTGCGTGGGCTGGAACTTCCACGCCAGGTGGACCACCGCGTCGGCGCCCCGCAGGAGGGCGTCGAGATCGCTGCCGCCGGGGTCGACGTCAGCCGTTTCCCATTGCACACCCTCCGCGCGGCCCACGCCCGGACCGGGAAGTCGGCGGGCCGCACCCGTTATCCGGGAGATGGCCGGATCGAGCGCCAGCGCACCGATCACGCTGGTGCCCGCGTTGCCGGTCGCTCCCGTCACCACGACTCTCATGACACCCGCCCTTCCTTGACGCTGCCTCCCTCGGGCGCCTTCCCCCGGCGACGCCGGTCATACCGGCCCGCCCCCTTCGAGGTCCCCAGAGCCGAACCGTCACCGGCAGCGCAAGTCGAACCCGCTGCGCGGGGCTGTAGGCCTGCGGATGACGGCGGTCAGTGCCTATTCCCGGCGGGCGCGGGAGTACGCCGCCGCGAGGTCGATGACGACGAGGGTCAGCGCCTGCTGTGGGGAAGCTCCGTGCTCGATCGCTTTTGCGTCGAGTCCGCAGCGCGTTCTCCAGACGCCGTGGGCGATCCACGCAGCGTGTCACGGCTGGTCGCGAAGCACGTAGGGCGCGACGTCTCGTCTGAGGCCAGGCCGAAAAACATGGCGCATACATCGACCCTGGCCGGATGTGCCTCTGGCCCATGCGGGGGTGGGGACGACAGCATCCACGGTGTCGGTAGAACGTCCACGAGACAGGAGCGATTTGTGTTTGCTCGCACGTCACGTATCGCCGTGGCCCTGGCCACCACCGTTCTGGCGCTCGGCACGGGAGCCGCGACCGCGAACGCGGCACCCGTCCAGAAGAACTGCGTGCTCAACATCGATTCAGGCGACATGCGGTGCTACGGCACGTTCCGGGAGGCCGTGGCCGCCTCCACCGAGGGAAGGGTCACCGACGCACCTCTGTCGGCCCAGCACATCGACCAGAAGCTGGCCGACCGCCTCAAGGGCGTCCCGGACACCGCAGGGGCGTCGGCCGTGCAGCTCGGAGTCGTCTACACGGACGCCAACTACGGCGGATCTGCCCTCGTCCTGACCGGTGGCAGCGGTTGTCAGAGCGGGAACGGCCGCGATGCCCAGATCAACCTCGACGGCACGTGGAACAACTCCGTCAGTTCCCTGACCACGCTGTCTTGCTGGCTGGAGTTGTGGGACGCCCCCAACACCTCCGGCGTCCACCAGGAGTACCAGCAGTCGACCTCCTACGTCGGGGACGCGATGAACGACCGGGCGAGCTCGATCGCCCTCCTCTGACTTCTGCGACCCGGCTGACAGCCCGTCGCGTCGTGCCCCGCGCAACGCGGGGCCTGACGCGACGGGCACCCCCGTTTGAAGGGGGGGGAGTT